>NZ_CEWOCJ010000003.1:0-232996 GCF_982512915.1 Flaviramulus sp.
GATTTATTTGTACTTTATTGCCGTTGTCGTCTATTTTAACAACAGCACCATGGTAAGCATCAAAATCAAATCCATGGCTTAAAAGTGTTTGCTCCGAAAGCGGTCCTAGATTAAAATCTCTTAACTTTTTCAGGATTCTATAATTTTTCTTGGTTGCTTTATCCGTTTCCAAAAGGTGCCCTTCTTCAATTGTTCTTTTTAAATAGGCACTTCTATTTTTGCAAGTATCATCACAATACAAGCGTTTAGAACTCTTGTAGTTTCTTAATTCCATCTGGCATTCTGGATTTTTACATTTCTTTATCAATTTCATAAGATGCTTTTTAACTTTTTATCGTAAATAATTTATAATATACCACAAAATTATATATTTATTTTTAATACATTTGTTACTTATAATTAAAATTTATGAATTTATTTGATTTATTTCCCAAACTGGCAGAAAAACGAGTAACACTTAATGACTTAGATGTGCCATATCGCATTTATGTAAATTGGAGTGAAAAGGGGATTATTGATTACCAAGTTAGTGATTCGGCTACAAACAAGGAGGTCACTAGAAGACGCGTAGAACTAAGTTACTTCGAAGCATTATGGGTACTTATAGTGAAAGAACTTCGTATTATAGGATTATCCCTAAAAGACTTAAAAAATCTAAAAGACTATTTATTTGAACCGATAGACCAAAGTTATTTTCACAGCCTAAGCGATCAAACGATATCTGAAATAGTTGAAAAAGGGCTTCCAGAAGAGCTAAACTATATGGCAACTGAAGACGAAGGATTTAATGTAGAAATTATAAAATCAATTTTAGAGAATATCCCTGAAGATTATAAAATATATTTCACTAATCTAGGAGGGTTAGTCAGTTCAGTTCTTCTTTTTGGTCATACACCAGCTCTAATACTTCACAGAAAACCTCTAGAGGTTTCTGAAGAAGCTACTTTCAGTTATAACATATTTAATCCTGTAGCTGAAGATATAGAAGCTAAAATGAATGCCAGAGACTTTAGAGAAGAGCTTGTAACAAATTTAATCCACCATTCTGTAATAAATATCCCCATAGTACCTCTGGTATCAAAGTTTTATCAAGATGAGGCTTTGTATAAATACACAGTGCTATTTGCGCTTTATACTCCAAGTGAATTAGAACTTTTGAAACTGTTAAAGCAAAAAGACTTTAAACAAATAAAAATTTACAGAAGCCACAATAATGAAACTTTTGAAGTAGAAATAACCAATGAGCAAGATTTAAAAAACCATGAGGCTCAAGCGATAAGAACTCTCATTGGTTTAAAGCAATACCAGCGTGCTGAGATTATTTTTAGAAACGACAAGCATTTGGTAATTAAAAATATACTAAAAAAACAAATATAGTCCTAAGAGGCCCTTAGCACTTCATCGCCAAAAGTGAGATGACAATAGTAGCTCTATTTTTATCCACCATATTGGAAATCGTGAATATTAATGAAGCAACAACAATTTTAAACCATCAAAACAAAACACCTTACACAGATCCAGAAATAAAAGAGATTATTAACCTATTGGAAGTTCTTTCAGAAATGATATGCGACAACCTTACAAAAATCGATACATTATGAAACAAGCTATTTTATACGTCAGGGTTTCTACAGACGAACAAGCTGACAAAGGATTTTCATTGCGAGACCAAGAGCAAAAACTGAAAAACTACTGCAAACTTAATAACTATGATATTATAGGTGTATACAGAGAAGATTATTCTGCTAAAACATTTAATAGACCCGAATTCAAAAAGCTTATGCAGTATGCCAAAAAGAATGCTACAACCATTGATGAAATTTTATTTATAAAATGGGATAGGTTTTCTAGAAACACCACCGAATCTTATAATGTTATTAAAACCTTTAATGATTTAGGTATTATCGTCAATGCTATTGAACAACCTTTAGATTTATCTATCCCAGAACAGGGAATCATGCTTGCAGTATATCTGTCTATACCAGAGGTTGAAAATCAAAGACGTTCCCTTAATGTTATATCTGGTATGAGACGTGCTTTTAAAGAAGGGAGGTATGTAGCTAGCGTACCTAAAGGCTATAATATGGGTAGAGACAACCACAAGAAACCCATTCTTAAACCCAATGAAGATGCTAAACATATTCAGAAAGCTTTTGAGCTTATTGCTTCTAAACACTACAATCAAAAAGAGGTGCTGGATATTCTAAGAAAAAATGGATTTAAGACTAGTAAATCTGCTTTTGCTAGAATTATCAGAAACAGCCTCTATTGTGGAGATATTTACATTAAAGCATTCAAAGACGAGCAGGAAATGATTGTAGAGGGCATACATGAACCTATTGTTTCTAAAGCATTATTTCAAGAGGTGCAATCCATTATTGATGGTGGAAAAAAGCAGTTTAAACTAAAACATAAAAAAATAAATCCCATTTTTCCATTAAAAGATTTTGTGCTTTGCCCTAATTGCCATAATCCCTTATTAGCTAGTTCTAGCAAAGGGCGTTCTAAATATTATGACTATTACCATTGTGTGAAACCATGCAATACAAGATATAAAGCTCAGGATGTGGAACTTTGGTTTCAAGACTTCTTACAGAGTATTAGCTTAAATAAAAATGCCCAAACCTTACTCTTTAAAATGATTAAAGATAAGTTTAAACTACAATCTAAAACCCAAGTACTGGGACCAAGTCATTACAAAAAATTGAGCGATATTAACGAGAGACTTGAAAAGCTACAGGACTTGTTTATTGATGGGAAAATAGACTCTAATGACTACCAAAAAGCTAAAATTAGATATGAAACTACTTTCAACGAATTAAAGGATAAAGAAAAACAGCAAACCAATCAAAACGAAATTCTTAACACCTATAGAAACGGATTAAATAAATTAGAAAGCATTGATAATCTGTTTATTAATTCAGATATTGACCGTAAGAGAAAATTAATCGGTTCGATATTCCCTAAAAAATTTCAATTTGAAAAAAATGAAGTTCGAACCGCTGATGTAAACCCAATACTTTTGAAAATTACTAGTGTTAACAAGGGTTTACAAGGGAATAAAAAAAGGGACAAATCAAAAAAAAATGATTTGTCCCACTTGGTACTGAAGACGGGACTTGAACCCGTACAGCCTAATGGCCATTGGATTTTAAGTCCAACGTGTCTACCAATTCCACCACTTCAGCAACTTGGTATATTTTAAAGAAAGTTTCAGAGCGAAAGACGGGATTTGAACCCGCGACCCTCACCTTGGCAAGGTGATGCTCTACCCCTGAGCTACTTTCGCAGTCTTTTTTATGAACGTACAATATCACTATTGCGGATGCAAATTTAAAATATTTCTACTAAAACCAAAGCCTTTTCTTAAAATAAATAAAATTTATTTTAAGCATGCTTTTTCTTGACTAACATTCGCTTAATTTCATTAAGTTTCATGAGTGCTTCAACCGGCGTAAGTGTATCAATATCAATGTTTAATATTTCTTCTTTGATATTTTCTAGTAAAGGATCATCTAAATTAAAAAAACTTAATTGCATGTCATTCTGCATCGATTTCACCTTATCGGTAAGCTCTTCACTGGAATGTGATTGCTCTAATTTCTTCAAAATGATATTAGCTCTATGTAGTACTTGTTGTGGCATACCTGCCATTTTCGCAACATGTATTCCAAAACTATGAGCGCTTCCTCCTTCAATAAGTTTACGAAGAAACAAAACATTATCTTTTAATTCTTTAACAGAAACATTAAAGTTTTTAATTCTATCAAAAGTTTCGGTCATTTCATTTAGTTCATGATAGTGCGTTGCAAATAATGTTTTTGGTTTTGCAGGATGCTCATGTAAATATTCACTAATAGCCCAAGCAATAGAAATACCATCATAAGTACTGGTACCCCTACCAATTTCATCTAAAAGCACTAAACTCCTCTCTGAAATATTATTTAAAATAGAAGCTGTTTCATTCATTTCTACCATAAAAGTAGATTCACCCATTGAAATATTATCACTAGCACCTACTCTAGTAAAAATTTTATCTACTAATCCAATTCGAACTTCTTTTGCCGGAACAAAACTTCCTATTTGTGCCAATAAAACTATTAATGCTGTTTGACGTAAAATAGCTGATTTACCAGACATATTTGGTCCAGTAATCATGATGATTTGCTGCGAAGTCCTATCTAAAAATAAATCGTTTGCTATGTATGCTTCACCAATAGGTAATTGCTTTTCTATAACCGGATGACGCCCCTCTTTGATATCTAAATCAAAAGATTCATCAATTAATGGATACACGTAATTGTTTTCTTTGGCTAATTGAGAAAAGCCACATAAACAATCTAATTGTCCAATTAAATGAGCATTTTGTTGTACGGGTTTTATATACTCGCTTAACCAGATTGCTAGCTCTGAAAATAATTTTTGTTCAATAGATTGAATTTTATCTTCTGCTCCTAAAATTTTGGTTTCGTATTCTTTTAGCTCTTCGGTTATATAGCGCTCTGCACTTACTAAAGTTTGCTTTCTAATCCAATCTTCCGGAACTTTATCTTTATGTGTGTTTCGTACTTCAATATAATATCCAAAAACGTTATTAGATGCTATTTTAAGAGAGGTTATTCCGGTGCGTTCACTTTCCCGCTCTAACATCTTATCGAGATAATCTTTTCCTGATTTTGATAAGCCCCTTAATTCATCTAATTCAGCAGAAAATCCTATAGCAATGGTATGTCCTTTTAAAATATTTACAGGTGCATCCTCATTAAGTGTTTCTTTTATTTTTTCTCGAAGAACATTACAACTTTGAAGGTTATCTCCAATAATTTTAAGCGACTCGTTTTCACAATTTGATGCTATCGATTTTATAGGAACAATAGATTCTATAGAGTTTTTTAATTGTATAACCTCTCTTGGATTTACTTTTCCAGTTGCAACTTTAGAAATCAAGCGTTCTAAATCGCCAATATGTTTTATATGATTTTGAATTTTTTGAAGAACCGAATTTTCTTTTGTTAGATAATTTACAACCTCGTGGCGTTGTTTAATTTTTTCGAAATTCTTTAAAGGCAATGCTAACCATCGCTTTAAAAGCCTTCCTCCCATTGGTGAAATGGTTTTATCGATAATATTTAAAAGCGTTACGGCATTATTATTTTTAGAATTGTAAAGCTCTAAATTTCGGATAGTAAATTTATCCATCCAAACATAATCATTTTCAGCAATTCTAGAAACTACTGTTATATGTTGTAGTTTATGGTGTTGTGTTTCAACTAAATAATGTAAAATAGAACCGGCTGCAATAACACCTTCATACAAATGTTCTATCCCAAAGCCTTTAAGTGTTTTAGTCTTGAAATGCTTTATGAGAGTTGTATGCGCATAATCCGTTTGATAAACCCAATCTTCAAGATAAAAAGTATGAAAATCATCGCCAAAAGTCTCTTTAAAAAGTGCTCTTTTTTGTTTTGAAACTAACACTTCACTTGGGCTGAAATTTTGAAGCAACTTATCAATATACTCGGCATTTCCTTGAGAAGTTAAAAACTCCCCTGTTGAGATATCTAAAAAAGAAATACCTATATTTTTTTTATCGAAATAAACAGAGCATAAAAAATTATTAGATTTTGAAACTAACACCTCATCATTAAGAGCAACTCCAGGAGTAACCAATTCTGTAACACCACGTTTTACGATAGTTTTAGTTGTTTTAGGGTCTTCAAGTTGGTCGCAAATCGCAACACGTTGACCTGCTTTAACTAATTTTGGCAGATAGGTGTTTATGGAGTGGTGTGGGAATCCAGCCAACTCAGTTTCGCTATCGCTTCCAGCCCCTCGTTTAGTTAAAATAATTCCAAGAATACCTGCAGCTTTTACAGCATCTTCACCAAAGGTTTCGTAAAAGTCGCCTACACGAAATAGCAATAATGCATCCGGATACTTTGCCTTAATAGCATTGTACTGTTTCATTAACGGGGTTTCTTTTTTTGCTTTTTTAACCAATTGTAAAGTAATTTTTAAATCCTATTTTTGCTAATATTGTAAGATTGCTAATGTAGCGTTATTTTGTTTTTTTCTGAAGAAGTTACCCCATAAGTTATTTACAATTGAAATTAGATTTTAACAATAAAACATGCGAAAACTAAAAAACATTGAGTTAGATCGATTAAGTATTGAAGCTTTTAAAGAGGTTGATAAAACCCCTATAATTATTGTATTAGACAATATTAGAAGTTTAAATAATATTGGCTCAGTTTTTAGAACAAGTGACGCTTTTTTGATTAAAAAGATTTATTTGTGCGGCATTACTGCAACGCCACCTCACAAAGACATTAATAAAACGGCTTTAGGAAGTACAGAAACTGTTGAATGGGAGTATGCAGATGACACTTTAGATTTAATTAAAAAACTAAAAGCTGAAAACATTGCAATTTGTGCTATTGAACAAGCTGAAAACGCCACTATGCTTGATATGTTTACAACAAAAACAAATACCACTTACGCCTTAGTTTTTGGAAATGAAGTAAAAGGTGTGGCTCAAAATGTGGTTAATGAAAGTGATTTTGTTATTGAAATCCCACAATTTGGCACTAAACATTCTTTAAACATCTCCGTAAGTTGTGGCATTGTTATTTGGGATTTGTTTAATAAATTGAAAGCTTAAAGCACTTATCCTATTAATTTTTAAATTAATAAACTACATGAAAACCCCTGTAAAATATAAAAGCTTTCTTATAGTTGTAATTTTGATTTTATCATCGTGTACAAAAACTAAAAAACTCGAGGCTAAAACAGATTTTTGTTCAAAAATACATAGAAATGACAGCTTAAGTCTTTCAAATGAATTAGAAGATTTAGCTAATCTCATGGAAAACAAAACAGGTGTTTATGTTCTTGAAGATGGAAGTGGCTCAATGGTTGCTCGAGCTTGGTTAAGTGAATACGCAGAAAAAACTATAGATATTCAGTATTTTATTTTTTCAACAGATAATGTTGGCTTAATAGCTTGCGATTATCTTATAAGAGCTGCCGATAGAGGTGTAAAAGTGAGAATTATAGTGGATGATATCATGGTAGACGCAGATATTAAAGATATATTAACTTTTAATTCTCATGAAAACATAACAGTCAAAATATACAATCCAGGAGTAAATTTAGGAAAGAATTTTATTCAAAAAGTTGGAAAATTTGCAACAGATTTCAGATCCGCAAATCAACGGATGCATAACAAAACTTTTATAGTAGATGGTAAAGTAGTAATAACTGGAGGTAGAAATATAGCCGACGAATATTTTGATTACGACCATGAATATAATTTTAGAGATAGAGATATTTTGTTACTAGGAAAAGAAACAAAAAATGCAAATCTATCGTTTAACGAATTCTGGAACAACCCTTTAAGTCAAGATATTAACACCTTAGTTAAAAAACAACACGAAAAGTCAAAATATGAAAATAGGTTTGATAAACTTCATGAATATGCTTGTAATCCAGAAAATTTTTGGCCACAAGTAAGAACACGAATCGAAAAATTACCATCTACATTTCAAACTATTAAAAACTCTGGCGGTTTGGTTTGGTTGGATGATGTCAAATTCATCTCAGATGTTCCAGGTAAAAATGATGGCACTAGTGGCTTGAGAGGTGGTGGAGTTTCAACTGACGCATTGATAGATTTGGTTAAAAACGCAAAGTTTTCAATTGATATTCAAACACCTTATTTAATAACTTCAGAACTCAGTAGGAAGTTATTCAAAGAAGCTATTAGCCGTGGTGTAAAGATTAGAATTCTAACAAATAGCTTAGCCTCAACTGATAATGTAGAGGCATTTAGTAGCTATCAATCAGATAGGGAAAAGCTTCTAAATACTGGTATTAAAATTTTTGAATTTAGACCTGATGCTGCGGAAAGGACAAAAATAATGACTGGTGAATTACAAGAAAAACTAGAACATAAACCTATTTTTGGACTTCATGCAAAATCTATGATTATTGATAACGAAACAACCGTTATTGGCACATTTAATCTAGATCCTAGAAGTGCCAATTTAAACACAGAATGTGTTGTTATTTTGAAATCTTATAAAATTTCTGAAGGCGTATTAAATGGTATGGAAGAAGAATTTAAACCAGAAAACTCTTGGGAAACCACTTTGCAATTTAATCCAGATTCTGAGGTAAGCAATTATAAGCGCATAAAAACCTGGACAAGAAAAATACTTCCGAAAGAGATTCTTTAAATTTAAAAAAACATAAAGACTAGGGTAGGAATTTTATCTTTTTAAATGTTTCATAATAAATCTTAAAAAATTATTATTATGAAAATTTTAAAACCTACAACTGTTTTTTTAGCTATTTTATTAACTGCATTCTTGTTCTTTAGTTGTTCTAAAGACGATTTAATTGCTAATGTTTCTTTAACTGAGGGTATTAATGGCGATATTGGAGGTGATTTTACAGGAAATGGAGGTACTACCTCTGAAACTTTCATGTGGCAAAACAGTCTTTCAACAGCTGATTATAATGCTGATATTACCACATCTAGTACTGGTACGTTTCAAATTATTGTTAAAGATCCTGATGGAACAACTGTTTTAAGCAGAATGCTTAATGGCAGTCAAGAACCTGACACCTTCTCTGGAGTAACTTCTGAAGGGACATCGGGAATGTGGACAGTAACAATCAATATTTCAAATTTTAACGGTGATGGAAGTTTCACTTTAAGCCAAGGAAACTAAAAAAAATTATTCAAAAAAAATAAAATATGAAAAAGATAAATTTAATTACCAACATTTTATTAGCGTTATTAGTTAATTTCTCAATAACATCTTGTAGTACTGATGATGAGAATGATACTACTTTACAAGAAAATATTGAAAACAATACTCAAACTGGAACTTGGAGAATAACTAAATTTATAGATTCTGGAATTGACAAAACTACTGATTTATCAAGTTACACTTTCACTTTTAATAATTCTGGTGCACTAGGTGCTTTTGATGGCACTAATAATTTTAATGGGTTATGGAATATAATAAGTTATGGTTCAGACCTTAATGATATTGAATTAAATATTGTTTTTAATCTTGTAAATAATTTAGATGAATTGACAGATGATTGGGATTTTATATCTCAAACATCAAATAAAATTGAACTAATAGACATAAGTGGTGGAGATGAACCTGACGATTATTTAACTTTTGAAAGAAACTAAAAAATACTGATACATTTTAAAACAATAGCGATTTGAATAAAAACTCAAGACGCTATTGTTTCTCTTAATTGTCGGTAAAAAAAATTAATCAGCACATATTTCTCCTAAAACCCATAAATAATCCGAACGGTTTTCTACAAAATCTCTATCAGAGACATCAATTATTTTTATATTAAAGGCTTCTTGAGTTTTTAAAAAGTCTAAATATCCTAAATTAATTTTTTCTAAATACTCATCAGCTATATTTTGTTCGTAATCACGACCACGTTTTTTTATGTTTTGTTGTAAACGTTCTGTGTTTTGATAGAGATAAACATAAAGTTCTGGCTTTTTTAAATCTTTATACATCAAGTTAAAAAGCTTTCTGTACAACTTAAATTCATCTTCCTGTAAGGTAATTTTTGAAAAAATAAGCGATTTAAACACATCATAATCACTTACAATAAAATCTTTAAATAAATCTAGTTGTGCTAAATCATCACTTATCTGTTGGTATCTATCTGCTAGAAAAGACATTTCTAAAGTAAATGCATATCGATTAGCATCTTCATAAAACTTAGGCAAAAAGGGATTATCTGCAAAACGCTCTAATATGAGTTTAGCATTGTAGTCGTGGGCTATTTTAGTTGCTAAACTGGTTTTTCCTGCACCTATATTACCTTCGATTGCAATGTAGTTATACTTTGAGAAATTAAAGGCTTTACTTGGGTTTTTTAACCAGATATTTATGGGTTCCAAAACCGAAGAATCTTCACATTCATCTAATAAAACAACTACTTCTTTATTAATTTTTGGATGCTTTATTTTTGAAGCAATATCGTTAAGTGGCTGCAAAACAAACTTGCGTTTTTGCATCTCAGGATGGGGCACTATAAGCGTTTCTGTATTGATTACTTCATCTTCAATTAAAACAATATCTAAATCGATTGTTCTAGCTTCATAACTATTTTTTTTATTTCTAACTCGTCCTAAAATCGTTTCTATATTTAATAAATTTTCTAATACTTTTTGAGGTTCTAAAAAACTTTCTAATACCAAACAGCAATTATAAAAATCATCACTTTCAAAACCAAAAGCAGGCGATTTATAAACTTTAGAAATAAGTTTTATATTACCTATACGCACATGTATTAAATCTACAGCGTTTTGAAGATTTTTAAATTTATCGCCTTTATTGCTTCCTAAGGCTATATGAAATAGTCGTGGTAAAATCATAAGTGAAAGCAAAATAATGAAAAGTAAATGGTTTTCCTTTATATTTACACAACCTATTTATTCACAATTATAAATGACATTAAGAGATAAGCTAGCTGCCCAACGTATTTATTTTCTTTTGGGAGCTTTATTTATAACATCCTTAGTAGTTTCAAACTTAATTTTTCAGAAATTTTTTTACTGGTATCCCATAGATATTGAGCTTTTTGGGAGTAAACTTTTTGAAATTTCGGTTGGTATTCTACCTTACCCAATCACTTTTTTAATAACCGATTTGATAAGTGAAATTTATGGCAAAAAACGCGCTAATGATGTCGTGGTGTTTGGCATTTTCGCTTCTTTATTTTCGCTACTAATCATTTTTACAGCTAGTAATGTGCCAGCAACATCGTGGTCTTATGTTGATGATAAAACATTTGAAACTGTTTTTGGAAACTCTATGATTGCTGTTTTTGCAAGCATGTTAACCTATTTGTTTGCACAGTTTGTAGATATTCAAATTTATCATTTCTGGAAACGCCTAACTAAAGGTAAACACTTATGGTTACGGAACAACTTTTCTACATGGTTTTCTCAGTTTATTGACACGTTTACTATTGTTTTATTATTATGCTCTTTCGGAATTATTGATTGGGTTAACTTTAATGGATTACTCATTAGCGGATTTCTTTTTAAGTTGATTATTGCTATGCTTGATACACCGTTTTTATATCTAGGTGTTTTTTTATTCAAAAAACGTTTCAACTTAAAGGTAAACGAAGAGATTGATTTGCTTTAGTTTTCAAATCTTAACAAAATGATAAGATAACTGCTGATCTCATAGCATCATTTTTGCGTATATGTTTGTATAGGATATTTAACCATCCCTTACTTTAATAAAATTCAAACATCAAAATAAAAATGAAGAAAGCTTTAAAAATTACTAGCATCACTTTCCTTATAATTATCACACTTTTAATTGCTATCCCTTTTGCTTTTCGAGGACAAATTAAGGATATGGTAAAGCTTTTTATAAATGAAAACTTAAATGCCAATGTAGAGTTTAGTGATGTTAGTTTAAGTTTCATTAAAAGTTTTCCTCAAGCACACGTCAATGTTACAGACTTAGTAATTATTAATTTTGAACCTTTTAAAGATGAAACTTTCCTTACTGCTAAAGATATTTCTTTCACCATGTCAATTAAAGAATTGTTTAAAAAAACAAACGAAGTACCAATTATTATAAACTCTATTAACATTGACGAGGCGCTTATAACATTGAAAACTGATAAATTTGGCAACAACAACCACGATGTCACAAAAGAAAAAGAAAGCAATGAAGCTAATACTCAGAACACTCAAAGTTTTTCTTTTGATATTGAAAATTATGCTATTAACAAAAGTGCCCTAACATATCTAAATGAAGCATCAAATATAGCAGTTAGTATTACTGAATTAAATCACTCAGGTCGTGGTATTTTTTCTGCTAACAACTCTGAATTAGATACAAAAAGTGACGCTAAAGTTAGTATTAGTATGGATGGTACTAATTATTTAAATAACAATCCAATAAAATTAGATGCCTTAATTGGTTTAGATTTGAATACTAGTAAATACACGTTTAAAGAAAACAAAGGCTTTATAAATGATTTGCCTATTGCTTTAAAAGGTTTTGTGCAACTTCTTGAAAACGGACAAAACATCGATATTTCATTTGAAAATCCAGAATCTGATTTTAAAAATTTCTTAGCAGTTATTCCAAAAGCATATTCAAAAAATATTGAAAGTGTTGAAACAACTGGCGATTTTAAATTAAAAGGCATTATTAAAGGCATGGTTACAGATGAAACTATTCCTAATTTAGATATCAGCATTACCTCAAATAACGCTTCATTTAAATATCCAGATTTACCAAAACGCGTTAGTAACATTACTATTAATACAGAAATAAAAAACACTACTGGTAATGTTGATGACACTTATATTGATATAAAAGCACTAAATTTTAAGATTGATAATGATGTTTTTAAATCGTCTGCTACTTTAAAAAATATAACAAAAAACATGTTGGTGAATGCCAATATTGATGGTGTTTTAAATTTAGCAAACATTACAAAAGCATACCCCGTAGAATTAGAAAAAGCGCTAACTGGTATTTTAAAAGCCAATTTGAATACAGCTTTTGACATGAGTGCTATTGAAACAAATGCTTACGAGCGTATTAAAAATAATGGTTCTGCTAGCATTACAGATTTTGTGTTTTCTTCGAAAGATATAGTAAACCCTATTCACATTTCAGAAGCAAATATGACCTTTGATCCCAGAATCGTTTCATTAAATAATTTTAAAGCTAAAACTGGCGATAGTGATTTAAATGCTACTGGTACTATCCAAAATTTATTAGGATTTTTGCTGAGTAATAATACTTTAAAAGGAAATTTTAATTTAAATTCTAACGTGTTTAAAGTAAGTGATTTTATGACGTCAAGTGAAGATGTTGTTGATAACAATAAAACTATCTCTGAATCTGAGGCCCTTAAAATACCTGCTTTTTTAGATTGTACCATAAATGCCAATGCGAAAACAGTTGTTTATGATAATTTAAATTTAAAAGACGTCACTGGCACATTATTAATAAAAGATCAACAAGCTACGCTTCAAAATATGACTTCTAGTATTTTTGATGGTGCTTTATTAATTTCTGGAGATATATCAACAAAAAACGAAACTCCAACGTTTAATTTAAAGTTAGGAGCCAATGGATTTGACATTGCCAAATCTTTTAAAGGTTTAGAATTACTTCAAAGCTTAGCGCCAATAGCAAAATTACTTGAAGGAAAATTAAGTACAACACTTAATATTTCGGGAGATTTAGATAAAGAATTTTTACCAAATTTAAGTACTATTTCTGGTAATGCTTTAGCCGAATTGATAACCACAAACATCAGCACAAACTATAGTGAATTATTTAATAAACTAGAAGGCACTTTCAGTTTTATTGACTTTAGTAAGCTTGATTTAAAAGATTTACAAACCAATTTAAGCTTTGCTAATGGTAAGGTAAGTGTAAAACCCTTCAACATAAATTATCAAGACATCGCTATTACCGTTTCCGGAAGTCATGGTTTTGATAAATCCTTAGGATATGACGCAGTTTTTAATGTTCCAGCAAAATATTTAGGTAGTGATATTAATCGCTTAATTGGTAAAATTGATACCGAACAAGCAAAAAATATTACCATTCCAGTTACTGTTAACATTGGTGGCACTATTACAAACCCAAATGTAAAAACCGATTTAACAAGTGGTGTTAAAAACCTAACAACTCAGCTTATTGAAATTGAAAAACAAAAACTACTTAATCAAGGAAAAGATAAAGTATCAACCATGCTAGGTAATCTTATTGGTGGAAACAAAACTAAAACAGACTCTATTAAAAAAGAACAAACCAATAGTGTTAAAAATGTTTTAGAGGATATTGTAGGTGGGAATAAAACCAAAAAAGATTCTACTAAAACAAATACAAGCAACAATACCGTAAAAAATGTACTTGGTGGTTTGCTAAATAAAAAGAAAAAAACAAAAGACACTGTGAATTAAAAATATTACAAATTGGCTAAAACCTTAAAAAAAGCCTAATTTTTAATCAACTTTGAGTGTTTTTTTTATAAAAATGACAAAAAATTAGGTTTTCTTGATTTTTAGGTTAAATTATAGAAGGTATAACATTTAAACTTATCTATAATATATGAGGCAACTAAAAATTACGAAGCAAGTTACAAACCGAGAATCTAAATCATTAGATAAATATTTACAAGACATTAGTAAAATACCCTTAATAACAGCCGAAGAAGAAGTAGAATTAGCACAACTTATTAGGGAAGGCGATCAAAAAGCTTTAGACACACTCACAACTGCTAACTTACGTTTTGTGGTTTCTGTTTCAAAACAATATCAAAATCAAGGTTTAACATTACCAGATTTAATTAATGAAGGTAATGCAGGCTTGGTAAAAGCAGCAAAACGATTTGATGAAACTAGAGGTTTTAAATTTATATCTTATGCGGTTTGGTGGATTAGACAAGCAATTCTTCAAGCTTTAGCAGAACAATCTCGAATAGTTAGACTACCTTTGAACAAAATTGGGTCTATTAATAAAATAAATAACGCGTATTCTTTTTTAGAACAAGAACACGAAAGACCACCAAGTGCAGATGAAATTGCCAAAAGATTAGATTTAACACTTAGTGATGTAAAACAATCTATAAAAATTTCAGGTAGGCATGTATCTATGGATGCACCATTTAATGAAGGTGAATCTTCTAATTTATATGATGTTGTAGCATCAGGAGAAGCACCAAGACCAGATGCTAATTTGATGCAAGATTCTTTAAACTTAGAGGTAAACAGAGCATTAAACACATTGTCTGAAAAAGAAGCGGATGTCATTCGCTATTATTATGGCATTAGTAAAAAGCAACCTATGAGCCTGCAAGAAATTGGAGAAGCTTTTGGATTAACACGAGAACGCGTTAGACAAATAAAAGAAAAAGGTATTAGGAGGTTGAGGCACACATCAAAAAGTAAAGTATTAAAAACATATTTAGGATAATCCTAAATTATAATTAAACAATTAAAATATTTTCATGTTAAAAATTATTATAAAGGAAGGTGAAAACATAGAACGTGCTTTAAAACGTTACAAAAGAAAACACCGAAACATTAAAGTAATGCAAAACCTAAGAGACGGCCAATTTTTCACAAAACCATCAGTTAAAAGACGTCGTGAGATACAAAAAGCCGAATACATTCAAAATTTAAGAGATCAGGAAGACATTTAATCTTCACACTCATATTCTAAATATAAATCCCGTTTACATTTTTGTAAGTGGGATTTTTTAATTTATTGAAATATTAACCACCATACCTTCATTACTCCGGATATTAAAAACCGTTTCATCTTCAAAAATGAGGTACTGTCCTTTTATTCCTACCAATTTACCTGAGTAATTTTGCTCTTTTAATATATTTAAACTTTTAGGTTTATTGGGATACTGATATACTGGAAAAAACAAATTGGTTTCTGTGTTATTCTCAATAAAGTAATCCTTCGCTTCTTGTGGTATGTATTGTTTTAATCTATCGCGCCACTCAACAAGATTTACGTCTTCAATATCGTTTTTTAACATAGATCTCCAATTGGTTTTATCACTCACATAATCTTTTAAAGCGACCTCTGTAATACCAGCTAAATAGCGGTTAGGTACCTCAACAATTTCAATAGCTTCATGAGCTCCTTGATCTATCCAACGAGTTGGCACTTGACTTTTTCTTGTAACTCCTACTTTTACATTACTAGAATTAGCTAAGTAAACAATATGTGGTTGCAATTGTACTTTCTTTTCATAAACTAAATCACGATCTTCTTTATCTAAATGAGCTGTACTTAATTCCGGTCGCATAATCCAATCTGCTGCTTGTGGGATATCAAAAAAACAACTTTTACAAAAACCTTGTCTAAAAATTGGCTTATCCATTTTGCAATTCAAACATTCGTATTTAATAAATTTAATGGTTATTATTTTATCAAGAAGCTGATTCATATTTATAAAATCAAAATCAAACACCAAATAGTATTGAATGGGTTGTAAAAATTCAGTTTCCATTTTTGTTAAAACACCTTGGTAGTTCATAAAAAAAAGTCTTATTTTTAAAAATCTTAAAGATAAAATAAATATGCCAATACCTATAGTAAATTCCATTGCTTCTTGGTTTTTAAAAAAACGTTTTCATCAAATAGAATTATTTTTAAAATATCCAAACGAAGTACAAAACGAATTACTATTGAGCCTTTTAGAAATAGCTAAAAATACTCAAATTGGCAAGGAATATGATTTTGCATCAATAAAAAACTATAAAACCTTTACCGAACGAGTTCCAATTAAAAATTATGATGGTTGGCAAGATATTATTGAACGCTCTCGTAAAGGTGAAAATAATTTGTTTTGGCCAACTCCAATAAAATGGTTTGCAAAATCTAGTGGCACTACACGCGCGAAAAGCAAATTCATTCCTGTAAGTCAAGAATCTCTTGAAGATTGCCATTATGCTGCTAGTAAAGATTTATTGTGCATGTATTTAAACAACAATGAAAATTCTCAATTATTTACCGGAAAAAGTTTACGATTAGGTGGTAGTAAAGAATTATATAAAGAAAATGGAACTAGCTTTGGTGATTTATCTGCCATTTTAATTGATAACATGCCTTTTTGGGCTGAATTTAGCAGTACACCGAGTAGCAAAGTATCCTTGATGAGCGACTGGGAATACAAGATGCAAGCTATTGTAAATGAAACTATTAATGAAAATGTTACAAGTTTAGCGGGTGTACCATCTTGGATGCTGGTATTACTTAACAATGTTTTAGAAACTACTGGCAAAGAAAGTTTAAATGAAGTTTGGCCAAATTTAGAGGTCTACTTTCATGGTGGTGTAAGTTTTACTCCTTATGTAAACCAGTACAAAAATTTATTACCAAAAAAAGACTTTAAATACTACGAAATTTATAATGCTTCTGAAGGCTTTTTTGCTATTCAGGATCAAAACAATTCCAACGAGTTATTGTTAATGCTGGATTATGGTATTTTCTACGAGTTTATCCCTATGGAAACATATGAAACACCCGAAGAATATGCCATTTCTTTAAGTGAAGTTGAACTCAATAAAAACTATGCCATTATTATAACCACAAACGCTGGGTTGTGGCGATATAAAATTGGAGATACTATAAGGTTTACCTCATTAAGTCCTTACAGAATAAAAATTTCTGGTAGAACCAAACACCACATCAATGTTTTTGGTGAAGAGCTTATTATTGAAAATGCCGAAGAAGCTCTAAAAAAAGTATGTAAGCGAACAAAAGCTGAAATTAAAGATTTTACTGCAGCTCCAGTTTTTATGGAAGGCAAAGAAAAAGGGGCTCACGAATGGTTAATCGAATTTAAGAAGCTGCCAAAGGATATCGACTATTTTAACGAATTGTTTGATAACGCATTAAAAGCTCTAAACTCTGATTATGAAGCTAAACGATATAACAACCTTACTTTAAACAAACCAAAAATAAATATTGCTCGTGAAAATTTGTTTTATGACTGGTTAAAACTGAATAATAAATTAGGAGGTCAACATAAAATACCAAGACTTTCTAACTCAAGAAAATATTTAGAAGAACTTTTGCTTTTAAATACTTAAAATTGTAACCATTAATAATAAATTTTCCATTAATCTAAACTTTAATGTTACTCACCTACATTATTAAGTGATTCATCTTATCATGTTATTAATTTTTATTACTTTACCCTATGTTTGTTAAGTATTTGATTTTCAGGCAGTTGAAATACTTATTTTTTCGATGAAATGCAATTCTAATAAATATTTACAGTCACAATTCTAAAATCACTAAAATGAAAAATTTATATTTTACAATTCTTTTTTTATCAACAAGTGTTATCATTGCCCAAGGCCCTAACACAATTGAATCTGCAAATTACTATATAATTGATAACCCTTTTTCATCTTCTCCTTCAAATAG
This sequence comes from Flaviramulus sp., assembly GCF_982512915.1. Taxonomy (NCBI): domain Bacteria; kingdom Pseudomonadati; phylum Bacteroidota; class Flavobacteriia; order Flavobacteriales; family Flavobacteriaceae; genus Flaviramulus; species Flaviramulus sp. The sequence continues at coordinate 17,997 of NZ_CEWOCJ010000003.1, forward strand.
AATTGAAGAAAATGGATTTAATTTTGAACTTTTAAAATTAAGTGTTAATAGTGATTATTCAGAAATTGGTTCTGGTTTTTTTAGAAATAAAGCAATAGTTGTTTCTTCTAGAAAATTAGGTGCACTAGCTAAAATTGATCCTAAAACAGGTGAAGCATATAAAGATTTATTTTGTATGGATGTGGATAAAAATGGCCGTTTAAGTAGGCCCTTGTTATTCTCTAGAATACTTAATTCCAAATACAACGAAGGTCAATTATCATTCTCACCAGATCAAAATACAGTATATTTTACAAGAACTATCAAAGATAATTCATCTGAATACAAATTATATAAAGCCATTCTAGAAGAGGACTCTCACGGGAATTGGATTAACCAAGAATTACTTAGCATAAATAAAGAAGGGGTTTCAATTGAAAATCCATTTGTAAATAATACAGGTGATAAATTATATTTTTCTGCAAATATGCCTGATAGTATAGGGAAATTTGATTTATATGTTTCTACAATAAATGAAGATGGAACACTCGGAAATCCTGAAAATTTAGGTGATTTGGTAAATACACCATTTGATGATAAATATCCCTCACTTTCAAAGGATGGAAAATATCTATACTTTTCCTCTAAAGGTCATGATAATATAGGTGGTTTTGATGTATTTGTTAGTAAGATTTTAGAAAATGAATATACAGAACCTAGAAATTTAGGAAGAACTATCAATTCGCCATATAATGAAATTGCTTACTTTTTGGCAGCTAAAAACAAAGGATATGTGTCATCAGATAGACAATCTAAAAATAGCAGACGTAGTTACGACCTTTACACAGCAGTTAACAATGAAGTGATTCAAACTCTAGAGGGTAAAACTTTTGATTTAAAATCGAGAAGTATACTACCTAATTCATTAGTTATTTTAAAAGATGACGAAGGGAATGAAGTATCAAGATATACAACTGGAAACGATGCCGCCTTTAGTTTTAATGTAGAACCATTTGAAACTTATAATATTTCAGTATTAAAAGATGGCTTTATAAACATTGATTATGATTTTACAGCTAATAGAGGTACAGAAACTACTTACTTTAAAAACTTTGAATTATTAAATATTACAACACCTTCAGATGAAAATCTTGAAAGAGAATTAAGACTCGTAGCAGATAATATTTTCTTCGATTCAAATAAATCTAACATTAGAAAAGAATTACATCGTGTATTAAATAAGATTATTTATATACTAAATGAGCACCCAGAAATGAAGTTAGCAATTAATGCTCATACAGATTATATTGGAGATGATGATTTTAACATGACGCTATCGGAAGAACGAGCTGCTTCCGTATTAAATTATTTGGTCATTAATGGTATTTCAAAAGACAGATTACGTTCTAAAGGTTATGGTGAAACACAACCACTAATTGATTGTGGAAATAATTGTACAGAAGAAGACCTACAAACAAATAGACGAGTAGATTTGGTAATTATAAATAGGTAAATTCTAATTATATATAGTTTGATAATATGAATACCTTTGTTATTTAGATTAAAAACAACGATAACTTGTTTTAAAATCGATTAAGTGTTTTTATAAAAGTTTTTAAACGAGTATTTCATCTTATAATCTAAAACTAGCTTTACACTTTTGTTCAATGTTTACTTAAACCATACTTTTGAAAATATTAAAAAGAAAATAAGAGTTTATACATGATGTCCATTATTAATTAAAATCCATAAAACAAAAAACCACGCATAAAGCGTGGTTTTTTTTTACTTTAAAAATACTATTTATGAAACTGCTTTAAGTTTCTTTAAGGTAGTTTTTGTCAATTTATCTTCAGCATAAGATTTAGTTACATTTAAGCTTTTCTCATCACTACTTGGTAATTCAAACATAGCATCTGTTAAAATTTCTTCACAAAGTGAACGTAAACCTCTAGCTCCTAATTTATATTCTATGGCTTTATTTACAATATAATCTAAAGCTCCATCAGTAATATTGAAATCTATTTGATCCATAAAAAACAATTTTTTATACTGTTTAATGATGGCATTTTTAGGCTCAGTTAGAATAGCTCTCAAAGTATCTGCATCTAAAGGATCCATGTATGTAAGCACCGGTAATCGTCCAATAATCTCAGGAATTAATCCAAAATCTTTTAAATCCTTTGGTATAATATATTGCAACAAATGATTTTGATCTATAATATTATCAGACATAGAAGCACTATATCCAACAGCTTGCATATTTAAACGCTTAGAAATAACTCGCTCTATACCATCAAAAGCGCCTCCAGCAATAAATAAAATATTTTCAGTATTTACTTCAATAAATTTTTGATCTGGATGCTTTCTTCCTCCTTTTGGCGGCACGTTTACAACAGTACCTTCTAAAAGTTTTAAAAGTGCTTGTTGAACACCTTCACCAGAAACATCTCTTGTTATAGAAGGATTATCACTTTTACGAGCAATTTTATCAATTTCGTCTATAAAAACAATACCTTTTTCAGCTTTCTCTAAATTGTAATCAGCAGCTTGTAATAATCTCGTTAAAATACTTTCTACATCTTCTCCAACATATCCTGCTTCAGTTAAAACAGTAGCATCAACTATAGCTAATGGAACATTTAACATTTTAGCAATAGTTTTAGCCATTAATGTTTTCCCAGTACCAGTTTGACCAACCATTATGATATTACTTTTTTGAATTTCAATATCATCTTTAGTAGCAGGTTGCAATAAACGTTTATAGTGATTATAAACAGCAACTGACATCACTTTTTTAGTCATATTTTGACCAATAATGTACTCATCAAGAAATGATTTAATCTGTTGTGGTTTACGAAGTTTCAATTCCGCAGATAAGTCACTACTATCAGTCTGTTTAGATTCTTCAATTACAATACCATGAGCTTGCTCAATACATTTATCACATATATGAGCATCTAATCCCGCTATTAATAAATTCGTTTCTGGTTTTTTTCTACCGCAAAACGAACATTCTAATTCCTCTTTTGCCATTAATATTTATATATTTTTGGGAGTAAATAATTATAAATCCCACTATACTAATTAATAAAATTACTAAATTTTTATTTAATTACGGGCTAAAATTTCATCAATCATACCGTATTCCTTCGCTTTATCGGCTTTCATCCAATAATCTCTATCACTATCTTCATATACCTTATCATAATCTTGTCCAGAATGCTTGCTTATAATTTTATAAAGTTCTTCTTTTAAAATCAAAATCTCCCTAGCTGTAATTTCGATGTCGCTTGCTTGCCCTTGAGCACCTCCAAGGGGTTGATGAATCATAACACGAGAATGAGTTAAACCGCTTCGTTTTCCCTTGGCACCCGCACACAACAATACCGCTCCCATAGATGCCGCCATACCAGTACAAATAGTTGCGACATCTGGTTTGATAAACTGCATGGTATCATAAATACCCAAACCTGCATAAACACTTCCTCCTGGAGAATTGATATAAATTTGAATGTCTTTATTAGCATCTGTACTTTCTAAAAACAATAATTGGGCTTGAATAATATTGGCTACCTGATCATTAATACCAGTTCCTAAAAATATAATTCTATCCATCATTAAACGCGAAAACACATCAAAAATAGCAATGTTCATTTGACGCTCTTCAATAATATTTGGAGTTAAATTTGTTGGATACATACTACTAATAATTTTGTTATAGTATATACTACTTATTCCTTGATCTTTTATCGCGAATTTTTCAAATTCTTTTGCGTAATCCATAGTTTGTTTAATATTTTTTAATTAACATATTGACTTTTGTCAAGATATGCTAATACTAGTTAAAGCATTTTTTGTTTTTAATAAAAAGACGTTTAAATCTAATGATTTAAACGTCTAAATATAAGCATTTATTCTTTACTTACTTATCGCCATAAACTTCTTTAACAAAGTTTTCGTAAGTTAATTCTTTTACTTTAAGATTTGCTTTCTCTTTATAAAGCGATAATAATTTTTGACTTATTAATTGCTCTGAAATTCGACGTGCTTCTTCTTGATTAGATAACACACGAGCAGCAATATCATCTAACTCTTTATCTGAAGGATTCATTTGACCAAACTGAGCCATTTGAGATTTTATCATCTCTCTTGCATGATTTCTTATATCATCCATTGTTACCTGGATATTATTATCTGTAATTAACTTCCCCTCGATTAATTGATAACGTAAACTCTTTTCTGATTTTTGATATTCTTCTTTAGCTTGGTCGGAATCCATTTCATTTTCACCTGCAGTTTGCATCCATTTAGTTAAAAATTCAGATGGTAAGTCAAACTTTGTATTTTCAACTAAATACTCAGTAACATCATTTAATAATTTTTGCTCTGCTTGTTGCGTAAATTGTTTCTCAGCATCTTCTTTTATTTTCGCTTTTAACTCTGTAACTGACAAAACAATGCCTTTACCGAAAAGTTTGTCGAACAATTCTTGATCTAAGTCTGCTAATTCTCTTTTATTAATTTCTTTAATAGTAAAATTAACTTCAATATCTAAACCATGTACATCATCATGACTCAATTTTAAAACGTGCATTAACTCATGGTCGTCATCATAAAGACCTTTTGTTTTTAAGGTAATTACATCTCCAACTTTAGCTCCAACAAATTGTTTTTCAGTTGCTTTACCCTTAAATTTATCCAAAGTGATAGAAACTGTATTATCGATTTCTTTTTCTTCATTAGTAAAAGCTCCTCTAATTTCGCTATATTTCTCAACTACATCTTGAGATATTAACTTCCCATACTGTTTTTGGATACGCTCAATTTGCTCATTTATCATTTTATCATCAGCAACAATATTATATTGTGTGATGGCTTTTTTGCTTTTTATTTCTACAGAGAATTCAGGTGCTAAACCTAATTCAAATTCAAAAGAAAATTTATCTGAGTCCCAATCTATTGCATCTTGCTGTTTTGGTAACGGCTGCCCAAGTACATCTAACTTTTCTTCAGTTAAATATTTGTTTAAAGCATCTTGTAAAAGCTTGTTTACCTCATCAACTAAAACGGCTTTTCCGTATTGTTTTTTCACCATTCCCATTGGCACATGCCCTTTTCTAAAACCAGGAATATTAGCTGTTTTGCGGTAATCAGTTAAGATTTTTTCTACTTTATCGCTATAATCTTCTTTAGCGATATCCACTTTTACTACAGCATTTAATGCATCAACGTTTTCTCTTGTAATATTCATTTCAATAATATAAAACCCTAAAAGGGAATTTAACAAATGGTTTTAACCTAAATTTTGTGTTCAAATTCGGGTTGCAAAAATAATATATTTTTACATCCCAACAAAGTTTTTAATTGCTTGATTTTATGCGATTTCTTTATTTATTTTAAGCATTTACACGATAAGGTAAATTAGTGTAAATAGTTGATTAAAAAACTCAGCTAATATTTTGATGTTGATTTTTATCCTTTTTTAAAAAAGATTGCAAAAGCGATTGAAGTATGGATAATAAAACGCTAAATAAAATTGCCCACCAAATACTATCAACAGAAAATCCATCAATAAATTTATCAGCTAAAAGAATAATTAATCCATTTATTACTAATAAAAACAAACCAAAAGTTATTATGGTTACTGGTAGTGTAAAAACTATCAAAATTGGCTTCACTAATAAATTAAGAATAGATAACACAATTGCTACAATTATGGCAGATATGTAACTATCTACACTTACACCTGTTAAAATATTCGCTAAAACAAATACTGCAACAGCGTTTAGTAATAGTTTAATGATTAGTTTCATGATTTTGTTTTATTCTATGAATTTACAAAATTAATTACTGCATTAAAAAAATCTTTTGGATTTTCAGCATGTAACCAATGTCCAGCATTTGAAATGGTTGTAATTGTAGCTTTGGGGTAATGATTTGAGATAATCCTCTGATCTCCAACTCCAATGTATTCTGATCGGTCTCCTCTTAAAAACAAAGTATCTTTTTCAAATAAAGCATAAAAAGGTAAAGGCTCCCCTATTTCTGAGACTTCATGTTTTAAAACTTCAATATTAATTCTTAGTGCTAATTTTCCCTTTTCTAACCAGTAAAGGTTTTTTAATAAAAATTGTCGTGTTCCAAAATCGTGAACATAATTACTTAAAACCTTATCGGCTTCAACCCTACTTTTAATAATGTTAAAATCTAAAGCACTTAAACCGTCTAAAATACTATCATGATGGACTGGATAAAACCGAGGAGAAATATCTGCAATCATTAATTTTGAAACAAAATCAGGATATTCGGTTGCGAATAACATAGCTGTTTTACCACCCATGGAATGACCAAGTAAAATAATATCTTCTAGTTTATAATTGTCGCAATAATTTTTTAAATCCTCAACTAAAACTTCATAACTAAACACATCACTCCAAAAACTGCGCCCATGATTTCTCTGATCAATTAAATGAACTTCAAAACCTTCTGTGCTAAATTGAGCACCAAGTGTTTTCCAATTATCGCTCATTCCTAAAAACCCATGTAAAATAATAAATGGTTTACCTTCTCCTATAATATTTGAATGTAATAGCATTATTTAAGCTTATGTAAATACATTTGAATAACATTCTCTACACCTAAATACAAACTTTCAGAAATAAGGGCATGCCCAATAGAAACTTCCAATAAGTTTGGAATATTATCTTTAAAAAATTTTATATTATCAAGGGACAAATCGTGTCCTGCATTAATTCCTAAACCTAATGTGTTTGCTAATTCAGCACTTTCAGTGTAAGATTTAATAGCATTAAAGTTTCCTATTCCATATTGATATGCAAAAGCTTCGGTGTATAATTCAATTCTATCGCTTCCTGTTTCTTTGGCGCCCTCAATTTGTTTTAAAACAGGATCAACAAAAATGGATGTTCTTATCCCGTTTTGTTTAAACTCTTTAATAACATCAATCAAAAAACTTTTATGTTTTAAGGTATCCCATCCAGCATTACTTGTAATAGCATCAGCAGCATCTGGCACCAAAGTTACTTGAGTTGGTTTTACTTCTAAAACCAATTTCATGAATGAGTCTACTGGATTTCCTTCAATATTATATTCCGTGTAAACTTCAGATTTTAAATCGCGTGCATCTTGATAACGAATATGGCGTTCATCTGGTCGTGGGTGTATAGTTACACCTTCTGATCCAAAACGTTGCACATCCTTAGCAAATTGAACAATATTAGGCATATCGCCTCCACGAGAGTTTCTTAAAGTAGCAATCTTATTGATATTAACACTTAGCTTAGTCATTTAATAAATTTTAAATTACAAAAATACAAAGTAGAACAGGCTTACATAGTATTTTTTTGATTAATTTGCACTTAGATAAAAATAGTAATATGCACCTTTCAGAATTTATTATAAACGATATTAAACCGTTAAATAGTAAAAGTAAAATTAGTGATTTGCAATTGCTATTCAATCAATTAACATTTTCTCATATTCCTGTAAAAGATGACGATAATACGTATTTAGGTAGTTTTTCTGAAACCGATGCTCATTGTTTTGAAAGCGATAAAACTTTGGATGATTACAAATATGCCATTGAAGATTTTTATGTTAGAGACACTACTATATTGTTAGATATATTAGAAGCGTTTGCTTTAAACTCTGCCAATATCATGCCTGTTTTAAGTGAGCAAAATAAGTATTTGGGTTATTACGAACTCAATGACATTATTAACTTATTTGGAGATTCTCCTTTTTTTTCTGAACCAGGTGGTATAATAGTAGTTGAAAAAGGCATAAATGACTATTCTTTTAGTGAGGTAAGTCAAATAGTTGAATCAAACAACGGTAGGCTTTTAGGTGCTTTTATTTCAAAAATGAATAGTGATTTAGTACAAATAACTTTAAAAATAGGTAACACAGGGCTAAACGAAATTATTCAAACCTTCAGAAGGTATAGCTATAATATTATTTCTGGTCATGAAGATGATAGTTATGTAGAAAGCTTAAAAGAGCGTTCTGACTACTTAAATAAATACTTAAATATTTAAAAGATGAAGGTTGCGGTTTTTGGTAGATTTTATAATAAAACAACAAGTGCTTCAGTAGAAACACTTTTCAACTATCTTATAAAAAAAGATGCAGATGCTTATATAGAAACTGAATTTTACAACCTTATTAATAATGAATCTCATAATATTAAAGATTTTAATTCTTTCAAAACCTTTGATCATTTAGACACTTCTTTCGACTTGTTTGTTAGCGTAGGAGGAGATGGAACTATACTAAGAGCCATAACTTTTGTAAAAGATATCGATATCCCAATAATTGGAATAAACACAGGAAGACTCGGTTTTCTAGCCACTATTCAAGTTGATGCCATCGAACTTGCTATTCAAAACATTATAGATGGAAAGTACAAAATTTCTGAACGTAGCCTACTTTCGATTGAAACAACACCAGAAAATGATGGTATTACATCCCTTAATTTTGCTTTAAACGAAATAACAGTTAGTAGAAAAAATACAACTTCTATGATTACTGTTGAAACCTATTTAGATGGTAAATATTTAACGTCTTATTGGAGTGATGGTTTAATAATCTCTACTCCAACAGGCTCTACAGGCTACTCTTTGAGTTGTGGTGGCCCAGTTATAACGCCAGATACAAATAGCTTTGTACTTACTCCTATTGCGCCTCATAATTTAAGCGCGCGACCATTAATTATTCCCGACTCGACAGAAATTAAACTTACAGTTGAAGGTAGAGAAGAACAGCATTTGGTTTCTTTAGATTCTAGAATTGCAACTTTAAATAATGGGACGCTTATTAAAATTAAAAAAGCTGATTTTAAAATTAAAATGATTGACCTTTTAAATGAAAGTTTTTTTGATACCCTTAGAAAAAAACTTCTTTGGGGTGAAGATAAACGTAATTAAACAATAATTTTAAAGAAACCCTGTTTTAATCTCATAGTATTCCGTTCATATTATCACGGACTAATCTTATTTATTATATTTGCAAACTTTTGAATATTTATGAGGCATTTAATCATATTGATATTAAGCATTTTAGGGATCAATCTAGGCCACTCTCAAATCAACGAAATTGGTGTTTTTGCTGGTGGAAGTAATTTTATTGGAGATGTTGGTGCTACCAACTATATTTCACCTAACCAATTAGCCTTAGGTGGTATTTATAAATGGAACAGAAGCAAAAGACATTCTTACAGAGCATCCTTAATTTTTAGCGAGTTAGGAGGTATTGATAATAATTCTGACGATCCAAGACGTATTCAAAGAGGTTATGAGTTTTCCAGTAAAATTATTGAAGCTGCTATCGGAATCGAGTTTACATTTATGGATTTCGATCTGCATTCTGGAGAAAAATTAGGAACCCCTTATTTATATACTGGAATAAGTCTAGCAAACCATGATAATCATTACTTCCTAAATGGAATTCAAACTCAAGAAAATACATCGAGTTGGGCTTATGGCATACCTATGGCCTTAGGTTTTAAAACCAATTTTTTGGGGAATTTTATTTTGGGCATTGAAGTTGGTGCGCGTTATACCTTTTCTGATGAATTAGATGGGAGCATCCCCGATGACGAATTTAGACAACAATATCGGTTTGGAAATATAAATAATAATGATTGGTATGTTTTCTCAGGTATTACTTTAACTTATACCTTTGGAGAAAACCCCTGTTATTGTGTAGATTAAAATGGATTTAAAAAACAGCATACATATCAAATCTTTACCAAAACACCTTGCCATTATTATGGATGGTAATGGTCGTTGGGCAAAACAACAAGGTATGATGCGGGCTTTTGGGCATGAAAATGGCACAAAATCTGTGAGAGAAGTTGTTGAAGCTTCTGCTGAACTTGGAATAGAAAACTTAACGCTTTATGCTTTTTCTACTGAAAATTGGAATCGTCCAAGGCTAGAAGTTCAAACTTTAATGAAACTTTTAGTTTCTTCATTAAAAAAAGAAATTGATACACTTCAAAAAAATAATATAAAACTTTCTGCAATTGGTAATTTAAACACATTACCTAAAAAAGTACATAAAGAACTTACAGAAGTAATAAATAACACAAAACAAAATACTAGAATGACTTTAACTCTTGCTTTAAGCTATGGCTCAAGAGAAGAAATCATAAACACTGTTAAAGAAATTAGTATTAAAGTTAAAAATAATATAATTTCGCCCGAAAATATTGAAGAATCAATTATTAATGAGCATCTTTACACGCAAAATTTACCTGATGTAGATTTGCTTATTAGAACAAGTGGCGAGCAACGTATAAGTAATTTTTTACTATGGCAAATCGCTTATGCCGAATTATATTTTACAGATATATTATGGCCTGATTTTACCAAGCAACATTTGTATGAAGCTATTATTGAATATCAAAAAAGAGAACGACGATTTGGGAAAACAAGTGAACAACTTAGTTAATACTTTACCTGTAATAACATTTTTAAAGTACTGTACAACAATATTATTTTTTGCAATAAGCGTCAGTACTAATGCACAAGAATCTTCATATACTAGCGGTAAAAAATATACATTAGGAGAGATTACTGTCTCTGGTAATTCTTCATTTAGTGAGCAAACTATAATAACCTATTCTGGCTTAAGAAAAGGTAAAGAAATGATAATCCCTGGTGAAGATATTAGTACAGCTATTAAAAAATTATGGGGCTCAAAATTATTTAGTGATATAGAAGTTTTTATAAGTAAAATTGAAGGTGATGTTGCTTTTTTAGAAATCAGACTTTCTGATTTACCTCAACTAAACGAATTAAAAATAAACGGAATAAAAAAAAGTAAACAAGAAGGCATTATTAATGACACTAAGCTTAATAAAGGGGTCAAAGTAACAGAAAACCTTATAACTACAACCAAAAACTTCCTTGAAAAAAAGTACAAAAAAGATGGGTACTTAAATAGTAAAGTTTATATTAACACGATTGATGTTAAAGATTCCATACAAACTGCTAGAGTTAATATGGTAGTAAATATTGATAACGGTGAAAAAGTTAAAATAAAGGATATTGTGTTTAATGGAAATAATATTTTAAGTGACAAATCACTTAGAAAAGCCATGAAAAACACGAAAAAAATTAATCGTTTCAGGATATTAAAACGTTCAAAATTTATTGATTCTGCTTACCAAGCAGATCTAGGTCATGTAATTGATAAATATAAAGAGAATGGCTATCGAGATGCTCGAATTATTTCCGATAGTATAAGTACCAATGAAGACAAAACTATATCACTTCAACTTAATGTTGTTGAAGGTGAAAAATACACTTTTGGAGATATTACATTTATTGGAAATACCGTTTATTCAAATGATCAATTAAGTAGAATTCTAAGAATTAGAAAAGGAGATACTTATAATGGGATAGAATTACAAAAACGAATATCAGATAACACAAAACCTGATGCTTTTGATATTTCAAATCAATATCAAAACAATGGCTATTTGTTTTCAAGTATAAATCCTGTTGAAGTAAGTGCCGATAATAATATTATAGATATTGAAGTGAGAATTTCGGAAGGTAAACCTGCTTATTTCAATAATGTATCCGTTGTTGGAAATGATAAAACTAACGACCACGTAATTTACAGAGAAATACGAACTAGACCTGGGCAACTTTACAGTAAAGCTAATGTGGTTAGAACAGTTAGAGAACTTGGGCAATTAGGATTTTTTGATGCTCAGGAATTATCTCCTAATTTCAATAACCCAAATCCAAACGAAGGCACCATTGATATGGAATATTCTGTTCAAGAAACAGGATCGAGCCAAATTGAGTTACAAGGTGGTTATGGTGGTGGTGGCTTTATAGGAACCTTAGGTTTGTCATTTAACAACTTCTCAATTAAAGATATCTTTAAAAAAGATGCTTACAAACCTATACCAATGGGTGATGGACAAAAATTAGCCTTACGTTTACAAGCAAGCCGTTTTTTCCAGACTTATAGTTTTTCATTTTCAGAACCATGGCTTGGTGGGAAACGCCCTGTTCAATTTTCATCCTCATTATCACATACAAAACAGTTTTTATTCAATCCATTAACAAGAGATGCTGATAAAAGCAGAAGTTTTAATATCACTGGTATTACTTTTGGATTAGCAAAACGTTTATCTGTTCCAGATGACTATTTTACGTTATCTCAAGCCATAAGTTTTCAGCGTTATGATTTAAATAATTACAATACAGGTTTATTTACATTTGGAGACGGATACTCTAATAACCTATCCTACACTATAGGACTAAGTAGAAATAATACAAGTGTAGACCCTATTTATCCAACCGGGGGTTCAAGTTTTACAGCTACCGCAAAATTCTCACTACCCTATTCATTATTTAATGGAGTAGATTATGATGAACTATCTGAAAATTATGATGCAGCTTTACAACGCCGATCAGATGCAGATAGTACTGCAGATTTAGAATATATTGAAGCTAACAGAGAAATAACAGAAATAGACCAAGAACGCTACAAATGGTTAGAGTTCTATAAAGTTAAATTCAAAGGAGACTGGTTTACTCAACTTGCAAAAGATCTTGTTTTAAGACCTAGTGTTGAATTTGGTTTTTTAGGAGCATACAATAACGCACGAGGCGTTGTACCTTTTGAAAGATTTTTCCTTGGTGGTGATGGATTAGGTAATTTTGCATTAGATGGTAGAGAGGTTATTCAATTAAGAGGATATCCAAACCAATCTTTATCAAGTACAGATGGAGGAACAATTTATAATAAATTCTCTTTAGAATTACGTTATCCAATAACACTAAAAGCATCCGCTAAAATTTATGCCTTAGGGTTTTTAGAGGGTGGTGCTTCTTTTGATAATTTTAGAGATTACAACCCTTTTAACATACAACGTTCTGCAGGTTTAGGTATTCGTATTTTTATGCCAGCGTTTGGATTATTAGGTATCGATTTTGGTCATGGCTTCGATCCTTTACCAGGAGAAACTGTTAAACATGGTTGGGAAACTCACTTCATCATTGGACAACAATTTTAACTAAAAAATTATTTTGGCACGATATTTTCTAATAACACTTTAATGATTTGCATGAGAATTAAATTTTTAAGATTAAAATTCGTTAATTTTGAAAACGCGATTCAAAAGGGCAGAAAAAATCACCTGTCATTTTTAGAATTTATTAGTTGATAAATTATAAAATATTAAACAAATGCAAAACAAAGTTCTTTTTTTATTGACAATAGTTCTAACACTAAGCATATCAACTTATGCACAAAGAGGTGTTAGAATTGCATACATAGATACAGAATATATTTTAGAAAATGTTCCTGAATATCAAGAAGCTACAGCTCAATTAAATGATAAAGCTGAAAAATGGAAAAATGAAATTCAACAAAAATTAGCTGTAATTGAACAAAAACGAAAAGATTTAAGTAATGAGAAAGCTCTTTTAACAAAGGACCTTATTGATGAACGTGAAGAAGATATTACTTTTGAAGAACAAGAAATTTTAGATTATCAGCAAAAACGTTTTGGTCCAAATGGAGATTTGTTTATTCAGAAAAAACAATTAATGCAGCCCATACAAGACCAAATTTTTGCCGCTGTGCAAGATATAGGGAAAACCAAAAATTATGACCTCATTCTTGATAAATCAACAACAGGCATCATGCTTTATTCTGTTAATCAGCTTGATTTAAGTGAACAAATTTTAAGAAGTATAACTAGAGCATCAAAACGAACGCAAGCTGATTCAAAAGCTGAGATTAAAGCTGCAAAAGAAGAAGAATTAAACCCTGAGATTAATTATGAACTAGAAGCAAGAGAAAAGGCGTTAGAAGAAAAGAAAGAAGAACGTGAAAGTGTTATTGAAGCAGCGAGACAAGAAAAATTAGATGCAAGAGCTGCTAAAGTGAAAGAAGCCGAAGAAAGACGTTTAAAAATATTAGAAGATCGCGAAAAAGCAAAACAGAAAAAACTTGACGAACGAGTTAACACAACAGAAAAAAATAATAACGGAAGCGAAACAGTAAAAACTACAGAAGTAAAAACAGAAGGTGACACGAAAACAAAAGCGCAACTAATTGAAGAAAATAGACTTAAAAAATTAGCCGAAAGAGAAGCAAGAAAAAAAGCTCTTGAAGATAAAAAGAAAAAGATTATAGAAGATCGAGAAAAAGCAAAAGACAGTACAAATAACAATTAACAATTTATAACACAATTAATACTATTTAAAAATGAAACAATTAAAAACTCTTTTATTAGCAACTGCATTATGCATTGGAACTGTAAGTTTTACACAAGCACAAAGCAAAGTTGCACATATAAATACGCAAGAATTGATTGCTGCAATGCCGGAAGCTAAAGCTGCACAATCAGAACTTGAAACTTTAGGTAAAACTTACCAAACAGATATTCAAGCATCTATTACAGAATATCAAAATACTGTAAAACAATACGAAGCTGAGGCTGCAACAAAAACTGATGAAGAAAACCAAAAAAGAGGTTTAGAGTTACAAGAAAAGCAACAACGTATTCAACAGTTTAGAGCTGATGCTCAAAAAGATTTAGCTCAAAAAGAAGCTGAATTATTTAAGCCTATACAAGATAAAGCTATGAAAGCTATTAATGATGTAGCTAAAGCACAGGGTTTTCAATATGTTTTAGACAGAGCTACTTTAATTGTTGCTGACGGAAAAGATATTTTAGAAGATGTTAAAAAGAAATTAGGTATCTAATTTAGATTTAATTAAATATATTTAAGCTGTCTTTTTAAGGCAGCTTTTTTTTGTTGAAGGATGAACACACAACCGATTGGTATTTTTGATTCTGGAATTGGCGGCACTTCTATTTGGAGTGAAATACACGAACTCTTACCATATGAGAATACATTATATTTGGCGGACAGTGCAAATGCCCCATATGGAACAAAAGGAAAAGATGCCATTATAAAATTAAGTATTAAAAACACTGAATACTTAATACAAAAAGGTTGTAAAATTATTGTAGTAGCTTGCAATACTGCCACTACAAATGCTATTGATTATTTAAGAGCAACTTATAAAATCCGTTTTATTGGTATAGAACCTGCTATTAAACCAGCAGCGCTTCAAAGTAAAACTCAAACCATTGGAATATTAGCAACTAAAGGGACATTAAGTAGCGCTTTGTTTTCTAAAACATCTGTGTTATTTGCTGGTCATATTAAAGTTATAGAGCAACATGGCGATGGTATTGTTGAGCTTATTGAAAGTGGTAAATTATTTTCTGAAGAAATGAAAACACTTTTAATAATGTATTTAAAACCAATGATTGATGCTGAAATTGATTATTTAGTTTTGGGTTGTACCCACTACCCATACTTAATTCCAATACTTATTGATTTGTTACCAAAACATGTAAAAATTTTAGATTCTGGTGAGGCTGTAGCTAAACAAACTAAAGTTGTTTTAGAAAAAAATGATTTATTAAATACTAATTTTATAAATCCTAAAAACGTGTTTTACACTAATGGTAATCCGGAAGTTATGCAATCGCTTTTGGGTAATAAATTTAGTGTTAAAAAAAAAGATTTTTAATTGAAACTATAAACTGCGTTAGGGATTGAAGTGAAAATCCTTTTTTTGAGGTACGAAAAAAAAGATTGCAACGCAAAGCCCGACCCTTGTGGTAACGCCCTACTCTTTAAACCAACTAGAATATTTTATGTAATTATCTGCAATACGATTGATTTCTCCTGAGATTAATTCTTGACTTATATCTTTAACTTTTTTTGCGGGAACACCGGCATAAATACTTCCAGACTCTACGTGTGTATTTTTGGTAAGTACAGCACCTGCAGCTATGATACTGTTACTTTCTACAACACAATCATCCATAATAATACTGCCCATGCCCACCAAAACATTATCGTGAATGGTACACCCGTGCACAATGGCATTATGGCCAATGGATACATTATTGCCAATATTTGTAGGTGATTTTAGATAGGTTGCATGTATAACGGCGCCATCTTGCACATTTACTTTATTGCCCATTTTGATGTAATGCACATCGCCACGAATAACAGCATTGAACCATATACTACACTGTTTTCCTACAATTACATCGCCTACTATAGTAGCATTTTCGGCGATGTAACAATCGTCTGGTAATTGTGGATGCTTTCCGTTTACTGGTTTTATTATGGGCATGTTTTTAAGTTGAATTGATTAATTATTGATTCGTTTAATTGCTGAAAGTTATTTAAAATAGGATAATAATTCTGATTTTTTTGATGCTGAAACCATAATTTCTTTACCGTTACTTAGTACGACACTTCCTCCTTTTCCTTTTACATATTTAGTAATTTCGTTAACGTTTACTATGTATGATTTATGAATCCTGGCAAAACTAGTATCGTTTAAAGCATCTTCAAAATACTTTAAGGTTTTACTTACCAACTTCTTTTTATTATTGTTAAGATAAATTTCGGTATAATTATCATCGGCTTTACAGTATAATATATCGGCAATATTGATAACTTCAAAACCATCTAATTGCGGAATGGTTATTTTTCCATTAACGCTATTTGTTTTTGGAGTAAGCACTTGATCTTGCAGTGCTACTTCTTTTGTTTTAATTTCAGTAACGTAATCTACCGCTTTTATGAGTTCATCAATTGATATAGGCTTCATTAAATAATAACAAGCGTGGGAGTTTAAAGCATCTATCGCGTAATGATTATAAGCTGTTACAAAAACGGTTTCAAAATTAATATTCCCTAATTTTTCCAGCAAATCAAAGGCATTGCCATAAGGCATTTCTACATCTAGAAACACCAAATCTAAATCGTTATTTCTAATTAAAACAAGGGCTTCATCAACGTTAGCAGCTTCTCCTAAAACACTAACACTTGGGCAATATTTTTTTAGATAATTTTTGAGGATGTCTCTACTTCTTTCCTCGTCTTCTACTATAATCGCGGTTAATTTCATACATTATATTTCCAGTAATTTTTTAATCTCTTTTAAGCGTTACTTCAACTTTAGTTCCAGTATCTTCTTGATAAGTAAAATCCTCAATAGCAACATCCACTTTATCTTTGTACATAGCATTCAAAATAGACACCCTTTTTTTGATATTACCCATACCCTTTGAATTTTGTTTTTGTTGATTTTTGGTTTTTAAGGCTTTAGATTTTTCTCTACCAATACCATCATCTGTAATAGAGATTTTAATTTCATCAGGTTTGTTTTGAGTAATATTGATTTCTAAAAGTCCTTTTGTTTTCTTGTATCGTAGCCCATGCCAAACAGCATTTTCGATATAAGGTTGTAATAACATAGGCGGAATTACAAAATCTGTAATTTTAATATTTTCATCAATATGTATCTGATAATCAAATTTATCTTGAAACCTGAAATGCTCTAATTTGGTATATAATTGTAATAGTTCTATTTCTTTTTCTAATGGTATAAAATCTTCTTCACTATTTTCTAAAACAGCTCGCATTAATAGTGAAAAATCTGTTAGATATTTATTAGCAGTACGCTCATCATTTGAAGCTATAAAACTGTTGACCGAATTTAATGCATTAAAAATAAAATGAGGATTCATTTGACTTCTTAAACTTTTTAAAGCCAACAAATTATTAGCTAAACGTTGTTGTTTAATAAACTTGAACATTAAAAAAGCTAG
Source organism: Flaviramulus sp. (assembly GCF_982512915.1). Taxonomy (NCBI): domain Bacteria; kingdom Pseudomonadati; phylum Bacteroidota; class Flavobacteriia; order Flavobacteriales; family Flavobacteriaceae; genus Flaviramulus; species Flaviramulus sp. The sequence goes on from NZ_CEWOCJ010000003.1 coordinate 35,680, forward strand.
AATCAATAAAAGTAAAACACCACCAACAAGGGAGTAAATAATTAGTTTTTGTCTTTTAGATTGTTCTTCGGTAAATTGGTATTTACTCTCAGATAGTTCTCTATCACTTTCTAAACTTAAAATTCTGTTTTGCTTATTTATAATATCTTTACTAAACCTTGCTGCTTGGGATATTTCTTGTTCCTTTTTCAAGTACAATTTATCAACTAAATCTACATAATCTTGGTATGCTGATAAGGCTTTATCAAACTCACCAGCATCTTTATAAACTTCAGATAATCTTCTAGTTGCATCTTTTTGTACAACTAAATCAGCTTTACTATCAGCCTCTTCTATACTATTTTGTAGATAAGGAATGGCATTGGTATAATCTCTTTGTGACGCATAAGCATTCCCAATTTTATATTTCTGTTTTTGGGAAGTTAAAGCGCTTTCGTTATTAAAAATCGAATCGGTTTGTATAATCTTAATCGTATTTAAAGCTTCTTTCCGTAACTCAATTTCATCTGAAAAGTTATTATTTTCATTTTCGAAATCGGCTACTTTAAGCTTCTCCTCAAGAGCTCTTGTTTGATTTTGAGAACTTGCTAATTTTAAAGACTCATTAAAAAATTCTTTGGCCACTTTAGGCTCTCCTTTAGAGCTATATGATTGTGCTATTTTAGAATTTAAATCAGTTATTTTGGGCGTTATTAAATGTTTTTGTGCCACCTTTAAAGCTCCTTGGTAAGCAATTATAGAAAGTTGATAGGATTTGGTTGAAAAATGTAAATCTCCTAAACCTTCATAAAGTTCTATTAATTGCCAATTTGATAATTGTTTTTTATCAATTGTATTATATAGTTTTAAACTCTCTTGATAGTTTTTATTCTCTTTATAAGCCTTGGCAAGTTTTAATTTTACAGTATTTGTGGCTATATTTTGTAAGCTAATTCTATAATTTGAAACCGCTAAATCAAATTGTTTCCAATACAAATAAATGTCTCCTAAAACCTCATAAGCTTCACTGTTTTCTTTTACTGATTTTCCCTGCGCTAAAGCATCTGCGGCAAATTCAATACTCTTTTTTGCGTCTTTTTTTAGATAAGTTTCGGCAGAATCTATAAGAGACATGAAGGTTTCAAACTTATTAGATCTGGTTATTTTTTCAAACTTTACCTCCGGAACATCTTTATTAGGTTCTACTTGAACTTTGATACGCTCATTACTTTGTATAATGTAATAAACCGTCTCAAAATCTTTGTGCTTTATGGTAAGTTCGTCTCCTTTTTTAGCTTCAATTCTAAATTCACCAAACTTATCCGTAGTTGTATAAGCACCGCCATTAACCTCGATATTAACATCAGCAATTGGTTTTTGCCTATCACTTTCTATAATCAAACCACGCACTGTAAATTTTGCTGCTGTATTTGAAAGTGCTTTCTTGTTTTGAGAAAACAAAACACCACAAAACAAAAAAAATAAAAAACCTATATTTTTTAAAACTAACTGCATGTATTATTTTATCACAGCTAAACTTACGCACTTTACTTGGTATATTAAAATAGTGATTTTATAAAAATGCTTCTTTTTTACGGAAAAATGCCACTTCACGCATTAAAAAGGGTGGTTCACGCAACCAAAAACTCGGCTAACTCAATCTCTGTTTTTTAAGAAATATGTTGCACGTAGATTTATACTGTTAAACATATACATAATTCTTTAAAAATTAATATCTATGAAAATTTTAAACAACATCCTTTTAATCATTCTATTTACTTCAAACATATCATTTGGTCAAAACGGACAAAAAAACTTCATCGATCACCCTTATATAGAAGTTACTGGCAATATTGAAACAGAAATAATCCCCAATGAAATATATCTCACCATAATTATTAATGAAAATGATAAAAAAGGAAAAATAAGTGTAGAGCAGCAAGAAAATAAAATGATTGCTATTTTAAAATCGCTTGCTATAGATTTAGATAAAAACTTTTCAATAATTGATTTTAATGGGTATTACAAAAGAAAATTTTTAGCTGATAATGAAGTCACTAAAACTAAGCGTTATGAATTAATTGTAAATAATGGTGAGACGCTTGGAAAGGTATTTGAAGCTTTAGATAAAATTGATATTTCAAATATTTCGATAACCAAAACAAGCCATACAGACATTGAAAAAATTACTAGAGAAACAAAACTTAAAGCTTTAAAAATAGCTAGAGAAAAAGCAACTGATTATGCAAAAGCCATTGACCAAAGCTTAGGGAAGGCTTTGTTTATTAGAGAAGATAAAAACCCCTTAAACAATAATTTTGGGATGCAAAATGAAGTTGTTATTACAGGTTATACTTATCGAGAAAAAGAAGATAAAATTGAGAATTTAAACTTAAAAAGCATTTTAATATCGGCAACCATTCATGCAAAATTTGAAATAAATTAATTATAAAACATTATGAAAATATCAATTAAAAGAATCTTATTTTGTTGTACTATAATAACGTTTATAGCGTGCAACGCAAAAACTAAAAAACAAGAAATTGCTTATAAACAAACTGAAACTAATCAACCAAAACCAGATAAGCAAATCATTAAAGTGGCTTTATTATTAGATACCAGTAATAGTATGGACGGACTTATAGACCAAACCAAAGCGCAGCTTTGGGATATAGTAAATGAGTTATCTTATGCTAAATGTGATAACATTAAACCAAATTTACAAATTGCAATATATGAGTATGGCAACGATAGATTACATATTGATGAAGGTTTTATTAGACAGGTATTAGCCTTTAGTGATGATTTAGATGAAATTTCAAAAGAATTATTTTCATTAACTACAAATGGTGGAGAGGAATATTGTGGACACGTTATTCAAACGTCATTAAACCAATTAGACTGGGGAAAAAACCAAGATGATTTGAAGCTAATTTTTATTGCAGGAAATGAACCTTTTAATCAGGGAAAGATAAACTATAAGAATGCCTCTTTAAACGCTAAAGAAAAAGATGTAACTATTAATACCATTTTTTGTGGTGATTACATTCAAGGAATCTCTAGTCATTGGAAAGATGGCGCTCAATTAACCTTTGGTGATTATATGGCTATTAACCAAAATCAAAAAACAATACATATAGTATCTCCCTATGATGATACTATTTTAATTTTAAATCAAAAATTAAATAAAACCTATGTAGTATACGGCAATAAAGGAAACCAGAAACTAGCATTACAAGCTGAACAGGACACAAATGCTAATAACTACAGTAAAGCAAATGCTGTAAAAAGAACCGTAAGTAAAAGTTCTCATTTATATAAAAATGAAACATGGGATTTGGTAGATGCCATTGAATTAAAAGAAATTGTTGTTGAAGAACTTAAAGACGATATGTTACCAAATGAGTTAAAAGGAAAAACTAAAGAGGAAGTGAAAATTTATGTAAATAGCAAAAAGAAACAACGTGAAACCATTCAAAAACAAATTCTAGAATTAAACACAAAACGTAAAGCATTCGTTTTAAAACAACAAAAAGAAAATACGAATGGTTTAGAAAATGCCATGATAAAAGCCATAAAAGAACAAGCAAAAAAGAAAAAATTTACTTGGAATTAATTCAAAAAAAATAGGCTCCTATAATAAGCCTCTTTTTTTAGTTTACCGCAGGACAATTACATTCATAACGCTCTCTTTTACAATCAAAATTATAACCTAAAGTTAATTGATGAAAACCACCATTTGTAAATACTACCGAATTTGTTTGATACGTATAATTATATGCAAACATAAACTCATTATAATTAACTCCTAAAATCGGTGAAAGTTGCTGCAACTTTTGGCTACTAACTGTATTCGAAGCTGTTAAAAACTCAGCACCATCTAAGCTTTGTCTGTAAGATAAAGCGCCCCATATTTTACCAAACTCCATTTGCTTATAAACTTTTGCATTAAAGTCCACGGTAGCCTCTTTGGTGCCATCTTTATATTGAAACATAATAGAAGGCTCATAACTCCATTCACTACCATACTTACTAAAAACATTTCCAACTGAGAATAAATAGCGTCTTAAATTACTTGTTATTTCTATATCATTATTAACTCCAGAATTTTTAAGCACATTTTTTATAGTACCATGTGCATAAAAATCAAGGAAATGATAAGAAAATCCAAAATCTATATTAAAATTAGTAGCATTTTGTACAATACCATCAATTATTGGATCTGGACCGTCAAATAAAAAGGTAGTTTCATCTAATTGATATTGAATAAAACCAGCACTTAAACCAAATGAAAGCATATTTAAATCAACTTCACTTCTGGAAAATAAAAGGTGATGTGCATAAGTAACATAGGCCCCTTTTTGTGAGTGATAACCGTTTTCATCAGCATATAAAATACCTCCTATAGCAGATGATGATTCTCCAATTCTTCCATTCATGCTTAAAGTTAAAAGTTTAGGTGCATCTTCTTGTCCAAACCACTGTTGTCTAGCAGTTAACCTAACTTTAGAACAGTTAGCTACTCCAGCCATAGATGGATGTATTAAATAATAATTATCAGTTAAATAATCTGTATATATTGGTAAGCCTTCTTGAGAAGTACTTATCTGCGATATAATTGCTAGTAAAATTACTAAAATGGTATTTTTCAATTTCATAAACTTTTTTGTCAAGTAGTTTTTATTAATACAAACGTCTTGATTCTTAAAAAATTACACATAAAAAAAGACAAAATTCTCATTTATCTTTAAAAGGCTTATAATTGGCAACAAATACCAAATATATGGATAACTAAAGTTTTCTTTTAGTATTTTTGTAAAAAATTAGTTGAAATGAATACTTTCAAGGTTTCTGTGCAAGAAACATCAAATAATGCTATAGTTAAATTTGAAATTAATCAGTTTATTACACAACATCAAAGTTTTGAATTTAATAATATTGATGATGCTAAACCATCCCCTTTAGCGCAACAATTGTTTTACCTTCCTTTCGTAAAAAAGGTATATATCTCAGGAAATTTTATTGCTGTAGAACGTTATAACATTGTTGAATGGCATGATGTACAAGATGAAGTTGCTGAACAAATTGAAGCATATTTAAATGATGGAGGCGTTATAATTGAAAATACTGCAACAGCAAATAAAAAAGTGCCAATTACTATTTATGCAGAGAGCACTCCAAATCCATCTGTGATGAAATTTGTTGCAAATAAAAAAATTGTAACTGCCCTTTTTGAATTCACATCTATAGATGAAGCAAAGCTTTCTCCTCTAGCCACTGAATTGTTTCATTTCCCTTTTGTAAAAAGTGTTTTTATTGACGAAAACTATGTATCTATTACAAAATACGATATTGCTGAATGGCAAGATATTACGATAGAACTTCGGGAATTCATAAGAAATTACATTGAAAACGGAAAAGAGGTTGTATTGCCCAATGCAGCTGAAACTTTAAAAAAATCATCAACACAACTTGACTCACATTACGAAAGTTTAGATGATACTTCCAAAGAAATTATAAATATTCTTGAGGAATATGTAAAACCAGCTGTAGCTAGTGATGGTGGTAATATTCAATTTATTTCATACGATGCTGATAGCAAAAATGTAAGCGTAATGCTACAAGGAGCTTGTAGTGGATGTCCATCATCAACTTATACTCTAAAAAGTGGTATTGAAAACATGCTTAAAGAAATGCTTAATGGCAAAGTAGAAACTGTTGAAGCCATAAACGGTTAATTAAATCTTATATTTCTTTCAAATATTCAAAAGTGTTCATTTAGTGAATACTTTTGAATATTTAATTTTATTAAATTTGATATATGAAGCATATCTCATTACTTGTAATTTCACTACTCATAATCAGTTGTAAAGGTCCAAATTCAAAATCCATGGAACATCAATTCACCAACAAACTTATTAATGAAACAAGCCCTTATTTATTACAGCATGCTCACAACCCTGTTGATTGGAATCCTTGGAATGAAAAAACTCTGAATCAAGCTAAATCAGAAAATAAATTAATACTCATAAGTGTTGGGTATGCTGCTTGCCATTGGTGCCATGTTATGGAACATGAAAGTTTTGAGGATAGCCTTGTAGCTCAAGTAATGAACAAAAACTTTATAAATATAAAAGTTGATAGAGAAGAACGCCCTGATATAGACCAAGTATACATGAATGCAGTTCAATTAATTACAGGACAAGGTGGTTGGCCATTGAATGTTATTACTCTACCTGATGGAAGACCTGTTTGGGGTGGTACTTATTTCAAGAAAGAACAATGGATGAGTGCTCTAGATCAAATTTCTAAATTATACATTGAAAAACCTGAAACTCTCAACGAATATGCTGATAAGCTACAAGAAGGCATCAAAGCATTAGATATTGTACAACTTAATACAAATGAGCCTATTTTTGAAAAAAATTATATTGAAAAAGCTATAGAAAACTGGTCTAAACAATTCGACCATACCTTTGGGGGTATGAATAGAGCTCCAAAATTTATGATGCCAAACAACTATCATTTTTTACTACGTTATGCCTATCAAACGAAAAACAAAGAATTACTAGATTATGTAAACTTAACCTTAACCCAAATGGCTTATGGTGGTGTTTTTGACCAAATTGGCGGTGGTTTCTCAAGATATTCTGTTGATAATAAATGGCATGTACCACATTTTGAAAAAATGTTGTATGATAATGCGCAATTAGTGAGCTTATATGCTGACGCTTATTTAATTACAAAAAATGAATTATATAAGAATGTTATTATAGAAACATTACAATATATAAAACAAGACATGACTAACTCCAAAGGTGTTTTTTACTCATCACTTGATGCAGATAGTAATACCCCAGATGGTAAATTAGAAGAAGGTGCTTTTTATGTTTGGAAAAAAGAAGAACTTAAAACACTTTTAAAAGATGATTTTGAGATTTTTTCAGACTATTTTAATATTAATATTTATGGGCTTTGGGAACATGAAAATTATGTTCTTATAAGAAAAGATGATCATGAAACTATCATAAAAAAATACAACATTGATAGTAAAGTTTTAATTGAGAAGCTTAATAAATGGAAATCTATTTTATTGAAAGAACGAAACAAAAGATCGAAACCCAGTTTAGATGATAAAACTTTAACCTCTTGGAACGCATTAATGTTAAAGGGATATTTAGATGCTTACCGAGTTTTAGGCAATGAAGATTACTTAATCTCTGCTAAGAAAAATGCTAATTTTATTTTAAATACGCAATTACGAGAAGACGGTGGCTTAAATCATAACTTTAAAAATGAGACAAGTTCTATTAACGGTTATTTAGAAGACTACGCATCCACAGTTGATGCTTTTATAAGTCTTTATGAAAGTACTTTAGATGAAAAATGGTTATATAGCGCAAGAGATTTAGCAAACTATACATTCGATCATTTTTTTGATGATACGAGTAAAATGTTCTTTTTCACATCTAATAATGATGCCTCTTTAGTATCAAGAAGCATAGAATATAGAGACAATGTGATTCCTGCTAGTAATTCTATAATGGCAAAAAATCTATACAAATTATCACATTATTTCGATAATGAGTATTTTAGTAAAACTGCTATGACAATGCTTAATAATGTAAAGCCTGAAATGCAAGAATACCCCTCTGGTTTTTCAAATTGGTTTGATTTAATGTTGAATTATTCTATGCCTTTTTATGAAGTAGCTATAGTTGGAGAAGCTGCAAATGAAAAAATTCATGATTTAAACAAAACCTATATTCCCAACAAATTAATTGCTGGTAGTACCTCAGAAAACAACATGCCTTTGTTAGAAAATAGATATAATCCAAACACAACGTTAATATATGTGTGTGTAAATAAAGCATGTAAACTTCCAGTAACAGATGTTAATGAAGCTATAAAACTATTAAAATAATGAATTTAATAACAATTATTTTGATTTTAATAGTAGTAATTGAGCATCTCTATTTTTTAATTTTAGAAATGTTCTTTTGGACAAAACCAAAAGGGATTAAAGCCTTTGGTTTAAAATCAAAACAGTTTGCAGAAGAAACTAAAGTTTTAGCAGCCAATCAAGGTTTATACAACGGTTTTTTAGCTGCCGGATTAGTGTTTTCAATCTTAAAAGATGATATTAAAATAACTGTTTTTTTTCTTGTTTGTGTAATTTTAGCAGGAATTTACGGGGCTTATTCTACAAAGCAATTAAAGTTATTTTATTTTCAAGGTATTCCAGCTTTAATAGCATTAATTGTAAGTTTAATTTAAAATTAACTATTTAAAAATATGGATTTAGAAAATATTAATACCCAAAAGTGGATTGATTTAGCAACAGAATTTAGCCTTAAAATTATTAGTGCTATCATTATTTTTATTATAGGTTCTTGGGTTATTAAAAAAGCACTAAAAGCCTCAAAAAAAATAATGTCTAAAGGAAATTATGATGAAAGTCTTCAAAAGTTTTTATCAAATCTTTTAGGCTGGGCCTTAAAAATAGTATTAATTATAGTAGTACTAGGAACTCTTGGATTAGAAACTACATCATTTGCAGCAATTATTGCTGCTGCAGGTTTAGCTATAGGTTTAGCATTACAAGGTTCGTTAGGTAACTTTGCAGGAGGTGTTTTAATAATGATTTTTAAGCCTTTTAAAATTGGTGATTTAATTGAAGCACAAGGTGAAATTGGAGTTGTTAAACACATTGAAATTTTTACTACTAAGTTAACAGGATTATCTAACAGAGAAATTATTATACCAAATGGCTCTTTATCAAATGGTAATATTATTAATTACACAACTGAAGGAACGCGTCGTGTTGATTTAACTTTTGGCGTAGGATATAATTCAGATATTAAAAAAACAAAAGAGGTTCTAATGCAAGTTTTAACGTCTCATCCAAAGGTGTTGAAAGAACCAGCTCCATCTGTAAATGTATCAGAATTAGCAGATAGTTCTATAAATTTTGCCGTAAGACCTTGGAGTACTGCTGAGGATTATTGGGACGTTTACTTTGGAATTACTGAAAATGTAAAAGAAGCCTTAGATGCAGCTGGCATTGAAATTCCTTACCCACATCAAGTTGAAATTAGAAAAAATGTTTAAGTTTTAGGTTTTAAAGCCACAAAATCTTTTAGATAATAAGGTTCAAAATAAGCAACATCTTCGGTGTCGCTTATTTTGTATTTATTAAAAGCCAATAGACTCATTTCATTTGCTGATGGAAATTTATCATCAACAAAAACAGCATTTGGATGATTAATTACATCTTTGGTTTTTTCTACGCCATTGCCAATAAAATAAACTAGATCTTTTTCCAAATAATCAACGAAAGCATTTTCGTGTAAAATTTGAGCTTCAGTTTCCCTTATTTGATTGTGATTAGAGTCAAAAATTGCAGAATACACTTCCATTCTACGAGCATCTAACATAGCAACAATAACACCTTTTTCACATATTACTTGATGCGATAAAGATTCTAAAGTAGGTATTGAAATTAAAGGCTTATTTAAAGCATAACACAATCCTTTTGCTGAAGAAACGCCAATACGCAAACCTGTGTAAGACCCAGGTCCTTTACTAACTGAAATAGCATCTAAATCCTTTAAATCTAAATTAGCTTCGGTTAAAATAGCATCAATAAAAACATGGAGCTTTTCAGCATGCGAGTAGTTTTTATCAGTATCCTCTTTTAAAACAATTGTTTTTCCTCCTTTAGAGAGTGAAACTGAGCAATTTGTTGTGGCTGTTTCTAAGTTTAAAATTATTGACACACTAATTTGTAATAGATTTACCCATGTAAAAATCTAAGACTTTTGTTTTAAAAACAAAATCATACTTAGCATTTATTAACGATGATTGTGCATTTATTAATTGAACTCTTGCCTGTTCAAGTTCAAAAGTATTTACACTACCAATATCAAATCTTTCCTTGACATTATTAAATGCTAATTCTTGTGAGCTAAGTGACTTTTTAGCAGCCACAAATGCTTTTAATGATGCTTGAGCATCTGTATAAGCACGTTGAATATTAGCTTCTAAATCTAGTTTAGCTTGATTTAAACGTAACTTACTATTTTCTTCTTGAACTTTAGATCTGGCTACAGAAGTTTTATTCTGAAATCTTGAAAAAATCGGGATGTTTACACTTACTCTAAAATTATGTGCTCTTTGCTCATTTAACTGATCTAAAAAAGAAGCTTCAGTATCGGTTAAATTTGTAAAAAAAGCACTCGTACCGTAAGAATAACCAGCAGTTACTGATGGATAAAAACCACCTTTAGAAATTTCAGTTCCTAGTTCAGCGCTTTCTATATTTTTTTTAGCAACTTTTATTTCATTTCTGTTCTCAAAAGCATAATTCAAAATAGGATTAATATCAGAATAAAGTAAAGCTTCAGAAGGTGCTTCTAGATTTATAATTTCAACATCAAAACCTTCATACGGGATTTGTAATAATTGTGATAAACCAAGTAATGCTAAATTATAGTTGTTTTCAGCTATAGTAACCTGTTGCGCATCTCTACTTAAAGTAGCCTCAGCATCATAAATATTTACTTTAGGTTGCACTCCTGCATCCACTAAATCTTGAACTTGTTCTAATCGTGTATTACTAAATTCATATTGAGCTTTTGCTATTTCTAATTGCTCTATGTTGAACAAAACATTTAAATAAGAGTTAGCAACATTTAAAGAAATATCATCCTTTATTCTATTTAACTCGAATTGATTTGCTTCTAAACTTAATTGAGATTGTTTGTACAGATTTGTTAATCTGAAACCGTTAAAAATTGTTTGATTGGTTCCCACAGACATATTGGTACTATTTGCTGTTCTATCAACAAACTGCCCTTGAAATAACTCTGTATTTCCTAAGGATAAACCTTGACTTAAACTACCACTAACTGAAGGTAAAAACTGTCCTTTTGCCTCAATAATATCTTGCTCATTAGATAACAATCTATTTTGAGCTTGTTTGATAGTAATGTTGTTTTCTAAAGCATAATCAACACACTCTTGTAGTGTCCACTTTTTTTGTTGTGCAAAAGCAGATACCACTACCAAAAACAAACATATAACTAAGTTATTTTTCATGAATATTGTTTTTGGATTAATTATTATCATCTTCGTCATCTTCGTTATCTTTTGATGCTTTATTCCAAACTTTTATTTTATCACCTAGTTTAACACCCTCTGTAATTTCAACATTTATCCCATCAGATAACCCTAAAGTAACATTTTCTTTTCTGTACTTATTATCTCCATCCAATATTTCAACAAAAGGTTTTTCAGTAATTCTGTTATATTGAAGTAACGCCTCTCTTATTGCAAGGATACTATCTTTAGCCTCTATATCAATTTCGGCATTTGCACTATAACCTGCTCTAATATTTATAACAGAATCAATTTTAACATCTGCTTTAATGGTGAATTGAACTGCACCATTTTCTTCAACACCTTTTGGTGCCACAAAAGTTAATGTTGCTGGAAACTCTTTATCATTAATTGCACCTAAAAGCACTTTAATTTCCTTTCCTTCTTTTAACTTTCCAACCTCAGCTTCATCAACTTTACCCTCAAAAATCATCATACTCATATCGGCAATAGTTGCAATAGTAGTACCTGCATTAAAGTTATTACTTTGAATAACTTGGTCTCCTTCGCGAATAGGAATTTCTAAAATAGTCCCAGAAATTTGAGCCATTATATTGGTGTTTGCAGAACTTCCTCCTGAGATGGAACCTTGCTTTATAATTTGATAATCATTTTGTGCTTGAGCATAAGACTCTTTGGTTTGATTAAATGACAACTCACTATTTTCAAAATCTTGCTGAGATATAACACCTTTTTCAAAAAGCGCTTTATTTCTATCGTATAATATTTTTGAATTATCATAAGAAAACTTTGACGATGCAATTCTACTTTTTGCGCTTACTAAACTTTGCTCGTTAGGGACCACCCTGATGGTAGCAATTAAATCTCCTTTTTTTACAATATCACCCTCTTCAACAAGTATTTTATCAACGATACCAGAAATTTGAGGTTTTAATTCAATCTCTTCTTCTGGGTTTAATTTACCCGTTGCAACTGCTTTTGTATTTATTGATGTGTAAAAAGGCTCTTCTACTTTAAACTCATCAATAGATTTTGAATTAGAATCTTTAAAGTATTTTAATACGAATACTAATAGTAGTATGACAATTACTGCTAAAATAATTTTTACTGTTTTGTTCATTTTTTTGATTGTTTATTCTTCTCTTAATGCTTGAATTGGTTTTATACTTGTGGCTTTAAATGCAGGAATTAATCCTATTAAAGTTCCTAATATTACTAATATTATTAATGCTATAAATACTACAGCAATTGATACAGATGCATTAACTATAGCTGCATCTGGGCCTTGCCCAAATGCAGCATCTAAGCCTATTAAAATCCATCCACCTGTTATAATTCCAAAAATACCGGCTACTAGTGTTAAAAATACCGCTTCAACGACAATTTGGCGTTTAATTTCAAAAGGTGTTGCACCTAAAGCTCTTCGAACACCTATTTCTTTAGTGCGTTCTTTCACAGTAATTAATAATATATTACCAATAGCAAAAACACCTGCAATTAAGGTAGCTATACCTACAAACCATGTTAGAAACTGCATGCCGGTTAAAAATCCTGTGATTTTAGCAAACTCTTTACCTAAATTAAAACTTCCAAAAGCACGCTTATCCTCAGGATGAATGTTGTTCAAATTTTTTAATAACAATTTTGCATCCTCTTCAATTTGTCTAATATCAAATTCTGGTTTACCAGTAATCATCAACCATCCAATCCTATCACCTCTATTATAAATTTGCTGAAAAGTTGTAAAAGGAATATGCATATCTGTTGAGGGTCCCATGTTTACATTACCATTTTCAAAAAGACCCACAACCTTAAAATTAATACTATTAATTTCAACGTATTCCCCAATTGCTAGTTCATCTTTCACAAACAATTGTTTGTAAGCATCTTCAGAAATAGCCACAACTTTTTTATTGTCGTCTATATCATTTTGATTGATGAAACGTCCGTGAATTAGCTTTTTCTTTTGTAATTGATCTAACAAAGGATAATCTCCAGCCATTTGAAAACTTCCTGATAAAAAGTTTCGAGTTACTGTTGCTCTTGTTTGATTTCTTGGAAGTACAAACTCTATACCTTCTACATTTTCTTCTATCTTTTTTGCGTCAGATAATGTTAATCTTACTTGTTTTCCTTCTTGAAAACCTTTAAAGGGCATACTAGTACTCTGCCCCCAAACAAAAACACTATTAGTAGCAAAACTTCCAAATAATCTATTGAATGAATTTTCTAATCCTCTTGCAGAACCTAATAATCCTATAAGCAATAAAATCCCCCACCAAACACCTACCATAGTAAGAATAGACCTTAATTTATTTTTACTGAGGCTATCAGAAACTTCTTGCCATGTATCTCTATCAAATAAAAATCTAAACATAATTAATCGTTTCTTAAAGCTACTATTGGTTTGATTTGAGATGCTTTCTTTGCAGGTAAATACCCTGCTATGGTTCCTGCAAGAACTAATGTGACTGTTGCACCTACTACCAAACTATTACTTACCCCAGGATCTTTTATAAAATAATCTTTTAAACTAGGCCCTACTAACTCTAAAACTCCAACACCTACCAAAAGTCCAACATAACCTGCAATTGCAGTTATTATTATAGACTCGATTAAAATGATTGAAACTATTGATCTTGGTGAAGAACCCAATGCTTTACGAATTCCAATTTCTTTAGTACGCTCTTTAACAATAAAAATCATGATATTACTTATACCAACTATACCTGCTATTAATGTTCCGAAACCTATAACTAAAATTATTAAAGTTAAACTCGTTGTTAAAATATCTACTTGTTTTGTGCCTTCAGCCATATTCCACATTCTAATAGCCCTCTGGTCACTTCTAGCTACATCAAATTTATCTTTCAAACTATTTTTAATTGAATTGCCAAAAGCCATAGCTTGATCAGAATTCATTTCAGGATCATAAGTTAAATGCATTATATCAACAAAATCATTATTGCCATACACAAATTGTGTTGTAGTAATTGGCATATAAATAACGCTCTCTTCGCTATCACCCTCATCATCTGTAAATACACCTACAATTTTATATTGAATACCACTAAGGTTGATATATTTACCTATGGCACTTTCTTTAAAAAACAAATCTTGCTCCACTACCCTTCCAATAACTACAACTTTCGATTTATTGTTTAAATCGTTTTGATTTATGTAGCGCCCTTCTTTTACAACATTGTTTTCAATAAACATGTATTCTGGGTAAACACCTCTTAGCTCATAGTTATTTTTCTCACCTTTAAAAGAGGCATTAACACTTCTATTTACTTTTGAAGTAATGAACTGCACCTTATCTCCAAATTTCTCTTTTATAAAGTCACGATCTTCATTTTTAAATTGAATTTGTCTTCCAACTTGAAGTCCTTTGTATGCTTTGGTTGTTCTTCCTGGAAAAATAACAATAGAATTATTAGCATCGGTTCCAAAAGCTTCTTGAAACGTGTTTTGTAAACCATTTGCAATACCAAAAAGTATTGCAAATAATAAAATAGCAAAAGCCACCGTAAAACCAGAAAGCAAACTTCTGGTTCTATTCATATTAATACTCTGAAATATTTCTCTCCAAAGACCTAAATCAAACATACTGTTCTGCTCTAACTTGTTCTACTTTTTCGTCTTCTATTATAATACCATCTCTAAGGCGAACAATACGTTTACACATATTTGCTATGTCCTCCTCATGAGTTACCATCAAAATAGTTTTACCTTCATCATTCAAATGCTGAATAAAAGCCATAATTTCATGAGAAGTTTTAGTGTCTAATGCACCTGTAGGCTCATCTGCGAGAAGTAATTTAGGGTTTGCAGCCAATGCCCTAGCGATAGCAACACGCTGATTTTGACCACCTGAAAGCTCTTTTGGTAGATGTGTTGCCCAATCTGCTAAACCAACTTTTTCTAAATGAAACATGGCCTTTTCAAGGCGTTCTTTTCGTTTCATACCCTGGTAATATAGTGGCAATGCAACATTTTCAAGGGCATTCTTATAATTTATTAAATTGAAAGACTGAAAAATAAATCCTAAAAATTTATTTCTATAAACAGCCGCTTTCTTTTCTGTTAAGTCTTTTATTGCCAATCCATCTAAAATATAATCACCAGAATCGGCTTCATCCAACATCCCAATAATATTTAATAGTGTTGATTTACCAGACCCTGATGACCCCATGATAGCTACCATCTCACCTTCTTCTACGGTTAAATCTATTCCTTTTAAAACATGTAAACTTGAGTCACCTATAGGATAGGATTTATGAAGTTGATTTATTTTTAACATTACTTTGATTGATTAGTGAAGCACATAAGCTTTATAGTTAGACTTACTTTGCAAAGAAATGTTACATTAAACGTTAAAAAAAATTTTTGTTATTTATTTAACGTATTGTATTTCTTGTAAATAAAGACCCCTAAACCCGCTACAAGTATATAGGGGATGGCCATCAAATAAACTATACCATCATTTATTCCTTCTGCTACAGTTTGACTTTCTTCGCTCTCTAAAACTGCTCTACACATAGCACACTGAGCATTACTTCCTAGAAGAAAGAGAAAAGAAAATAGAAAAAAAAATATTTTTTGCTTCATTATTATAAGTAAAAAGGTGAAATCATAACATAAACTATAACACCTGTAACAGCAACATATAACCATAAAGGAAATGTTATCTTAGCTATTTTTTTATGCTTTTCAATATTTTTAGTAATAGCTCTAACATATGTAATTAAAACAAATGGAATAACTGTAACTGATAAAAGAATATGACTAATAAGTATAAAATAGTAAATGAGTTTGTAATTGCCCTTATAACTTGTTGAATCACTCGTCATGTGATACAAAACATACATAACTAAAAATAAAACTGAAAGTAAAATGGCAAACTTCATCAGTTTTTCATGTAATTTTCTATTGCCTTTTTTAATTTGAATAACGGAAAAAACTAAAACAAGTGCTGTGATAGCATTTATAGTAGCATAAACTGGGGGTAAAAAAACAGGGAGTTCTAAATCTATTTTAACTCTAAATAAAATAGCTACTACAACAGGTATTGCAATTGATAAAGCAACTATTAATTTGTTATATTTTTTATCGTTTGTAATTTTATTATCTATACTCATATTTTTACTTTAATATTATAATTAGTTAAGTGAAATAAATTTTTCTATTCTTTTAAAAGCTTTGCAATATCTTCTTTTAAAATACTTATCTCTTCATAGACACCATCTTCATCTACTTTTTCTTCCTCTGATATAATACCTCTATAATAAATTAAAGGATTTCCATTTTTATCTTTTCGAGAACGAATAAATCCATTTTTATCTATTAATGCAAAGTTTCCTGAATGCTCAAAACCTCCAATAACATCTTGATTTTCTGCAGCATAAATATAAAAGCCTGCATTGGCTAAATTATAAATTTGTGCTTTATCTCCAGTTAACAAGTTCCAATTAGTATTTGTAATGCCATATTTCCCAGCGTATTCCTTAAGAACTTCGGGTGTATCAAAATCTGGATTTATAGTAAAAGAAGCCACTCCAAAATTTTCAAAATCTTTAAATGTATTTTGAATTTGCACTAAGTTTAAATTCATTCTTGGACAAATGGTAGGACACGTCGAGAAAAAAAATTCTACGACATAAACTTTACCTAAATAATCATTGTTAGTTATTATTTCTCCGTTTTGATTTGTAAAACTAAAAATAGGAACCTTTCTACTTTCTCCATTGTTATCAATAAAAACTAAATCTGAAACTGTGTTATTTTTATTACTAGCATAATCAGTTCTACTTTCATTTCTTATAACATCTCTATTAGAAACTCTATCAACTATTTTGGGAATGAATATGATTCCAAAAACAAGTATAATAAAAGCAATACCTATAAATGAATAATTAGTTTTTTTCATCTTCTTGAATTAAATCGTTAGCTCTTCTGGTATCAGAATTAAACTCTCCTTTTCGCTTTTGACGGTACTCAGTAAATAAAACTCTTAGATCATCACTCATTTTGTTTTTAACCTGAGCTACCTCAATACAATCAAAAGAATATAACCCATAAGTTAATTTCTTTTTTTCAATTTCTTTATCTGTTCTATCATCAATACGACCTCTCTGATTTAAATCCTTGTCTATTACAAATACATGATTTGTTGATAAATCTAGATTGATATTCACTTTACTTTTTAAACTATTAAAAACATTTAGAATATCAATTTCTTCACCAAAGACGAAATGCCAAAAGCGCAAATCTTCATAAGAACTTATTTCAGCTTTAAGTTTATCAACAGATAATTCGGTACCAATTGGCATTAAAATTACTATTTGAAACTTCTTAAAACCTTTAAATTTATCGTAAACTAATTCTTTCAAATTAGAGGCTGCAATGGAGTTTATAATAGGGTTTTTACCCAAAAAGCCTAAAACTGTTATATGATCTTTCAATAAAATTTTATCCTCAGAGATTGAAGTAAACCTATCTAAATCTATAACCCCCTGGTTTACAATATCAAGAGGCTTATAATTATGAGTAGCTGGGTAAAGAAACAATAAAAATATTACTGGAAGAAAGAATAAAATCCCTAAAACAACATATCTACTAACTTTCTTTTTATACATCAAATTACAAATTATTATACTGTTTTTTTTATAGTGCAAAAATAAAAAAAGGCGGTATAAAAAACGCCTAAATATATCTATTTAACTAAAATTTTAATTAAAAATCTCTTTTAATAAAACCATTATCGTAAACTCTAAAAACATAACCTCCTTCTTGCAATAAAATAAAGATTAGATATAAAATTAAGAATACTGCAGTCCAAACAACCATTCTTCTTAATGCTTTTGTTTCATCTCGCATATGCATAAAATCCCAAGTGATGTAATACGCTTTCACAATTGTTAATATGATGAAAATCCAATTAAGTAGTTTCATATACAATACTTTAACCATTAAAGATTCTGGCTTATAAATACCTAAAACTACCTCAACAGCTGTAATTAATGATAATAATATCAATACTCCCCAAATTTTTTGGGTATTAGATTTAAACTTAATTAAGCCTCTTAATATTTCTAATTTATGTGCATGTGCCATTTTCTGTAAAATATAAAAATTAAACTAGGTAAAAGAATGTAAATACAAATACCCAAACTAAATCTACAAAGTGCCAGTATAAACCAACTTTCTCAACCATTTCGTAGTTTTTACGTCTTTCATAAGTTCCTAAAATAACATTAAAGAAGATAATGATGTTTATAACAACTCCAGAAAAAACGTGAAATCCGTGAAACCCTGTTATGAAGAAAAAGAAATCTGCAAACAAAGGCGAACCATATTCGTTTACACGCAAATTAGCACCTTCTACTACCTCTTTCCCGTTATTTTTTAATTGTTTTAACGATTCTTCTCTTGACAATACTGTTTTGTGTCCATGCTCATCAAGCAATTGAGTTCTCACCAAAATATTTTCATGACCCTCTAAACCATGAATAACCTCTTCTACTGTATAAGTTGGAAGTGTACTTTCACTTACAAACCATAAACCATTTTTACGTTCATGCTCAGTTCTTTCTTTATGTTCTGCAACAACAAAATCTCTTAAAGCAACACGATGCCCGTCAGTATCAACAAATTGTAAAATATTCCCTCCTTTAGTTTGAATAGCTCCAAAATCGCCTTTTATAAACGTTGCCCATTCCCAAGCTTGTGAACCAACGAATATTAAACCACCAATAATTGTCAAAAACATGTAAATTGTTACTTTGGATTTGTTTAAATGGTGTCCTGCATCTACAGCTAAAACCATAGTTACAGATGACATAATAAGAACAAATGTCATAAAAGCTACATAAATCATTGGCAACTCTTGACCATGTAAAAATGGCACGTGAGTAAACACTTCATCGGCAATTGGCCAAGCATCAATAAATTTAAATCTTGAAAATCCATAGGCTGCTAAAAACCCCGAAAAGGTTAAAGCATCTGAAACAATGAAAAACCACATCATCATTTTTCCGTAACTTGCATTTAATGGTTCATTTCCACCTCCCCAAGTTTTACCTTCTGTTCCAGTATTTACAACTGTAGTACTCATATAAAATGGTTGTTATTTAAAAGTTGCACAAAAATAATCAATTTATTTATCTAATAAAACATCCTACACTAAATTATGCATACTTTAAATAAAAGCTTCAACAGGATGTATAAAATGACCTTTAAAGAATTTATAAAAATTATCCAACAAAATATAAAAACAAAAAGAGATATACCCAAAGAATATCTATAAAATGCCAGAAAGTTGATGCTAATTCAAAACCTAGCATTTTGTTTGCATTATACTTTTGTTTAAAATGATTATAAATTACTACTATTAAACAAATAAGACCAACTAGTACGTGTAAAATATGGACTACAGCTATTAAATAGATATATGACATGGTTACATTACTAGTTGGTCCAGTAAAATTATAACCTAAATCTATGATCTGTTGAAAACCAGAAAATTGATTAAAAATAAAAATGACACCCAAAATAAGTGTAACAATCAACCACATAGATGTTAATTTGCTATTACCATTTTTTAAAGCTTTTTTTGCCAAAAGAAAAGACAGACTACTTAGTACAATTACAGCTGTACTTATTACAAAAGCATTTGGCAAAACAAAATCTTTTAACCAATCTGGCCTAGAACTACTAACAACAAATGCACTCGTCCAGCCTGCAAAAGACATGATAAGTGATATGATACCAAACCATAGCATCATTTTTTTAGCTCTACTATTTTTTTCCTCTAATGTACCTTGAGTTAAATCCATGGTTATCTTATAAATTTATCTATTACATAAACAATTTGAACTAATGATATGTATGAGACACTCACTAACATCAATTGTTTTGCTGCTTTTTCAGTCATTTTATTAAATAATCTTATTGCATAATACAGCATCCATAATCCTAAAATAAAAACGATGACAGCCGACACTATTGATAATTCTAATCTACCTGTAAAACCAAAAACTGGTATTATTGATACTATCAATGTCCAAATAGTATACATGATAGTTTGCACTGCTGTACCTTTATCTTGTTTTCCAGTTGGCAACATGAAAAACCCACCTTTTTTATAATCATCAAATAAAAACCAGCCTATGGCCCAAAAGTGTGGAAATTGCCAAAAAAACTGTAAAGCAAATAAGGTACCTGGTTCTATCCCAAAATCATCCGTAGCTGCTACCCATCCTAACATAAATGGGATTGCGCCTGGAATTGCGCCAACAAAAACAGCTAAAGGTGTTTTTGTTTTTAAAGGCGTATAAACACAGGTATACAAAAATATAGAAATAGCACCAAACATAGCTGTTTGCCTGTTTATGGTATACAAAATAATAATACCTAACAAAGTAAAAATAGAAGCTATAATAAATGCCTTTGTTACAGACATACGACCAGATGGGATAGGTCTGTTTTTTGTACGATCCATCAAGGCATCTAAATCTTTTTCAATAATTTGATTAAATGCGTTCGAAGCACCTACCATAAAATAACCTCCAAAGGCCAACAAAATCAATGTTTTAAAATCAACCGAATCAGCACCTAACAAATATCCTGCTAATGAAGAAAAAACCACACTTAATGCCAATCGCATTTTAGTGATTTCTTTAAAATCATACATTAATGTAGGGTTTTTTATAGCTGTTTTTGTTTTGCCCAAAATAATAGTTAATAGCACAAAGTTATTTGCGAGTGCAAAGATACTCTATAAAAGCAATTTGAGCAATGGTTTTTTAATTGAAAAATCTTTTTGAAAAATTAAACAAGAAACTAAATTATTAAAAATCAAAATACCAATTAAACAAATCAGTTCTAAGTCCAAAATTAAACCATACCGTGTTGCTTTTATAAGTTGTTGCTGTTATGGCATCTGGATTAAAGTTTCTAACGGTAATATCTGTAAAAATCTTTAAGTTAGAAGCTGGGTTTAATACATATCCTGCTAGTAAATTCCCGTTAAATATATTGCTTTTTATGCCTTGTCCTAATACAACACCCGTATCAAATGGTCTATCGTTATAATTTCTATAAACATCGCCACCATAACTAAAATTATCGGTCCCATCATTAAAATCAAACCCTCTAACTCCAAAAACTAATTTCGCATCGGCAAACCAACGTTTGTAATGATACCTTCCTATTAAAATTGCTTCACTAAAATTGGCTCCCCACAAATGAGCCATAGATTGATTATTGTGCGCATAATTTGTAGCTATGGTATTGTGTGAGTAGGTATATGGCCTTACTCTATTATATTCAAATTGAAGTAATAAATTATCAACTTTAAAAGCATTGAAATACTTAATCCCTATTTGATAACCAAACTTGTTTTTCCAACTTTTGTTTCCGCCTTTAATATCGTTTAATGAAAATTCATCTAAAATAAACTGACTGTACATATTTATATTATCAGTCCACTTATATTTCGCTGAAGCTCCCATAATGGCATTTCCAGCAGCTTGTCCCGTTTCAAACTCTATAGCTCTATAAAAAATTATTGGGTTTAAATAATTGACATCAAAACCACGATTGTTACTATTAGTCCAAATAACAGATTCAAATAAACCTAAATTAAAACGTTTAGAAACATTCCAACTTAAGTAGTGGTTTGCCATATATTTAGTTAAAAAGGCACCATCTTCAGTCACTTCCGGCCTTACGTCTTTTAACCACATCCAAGTATTGGTGTATTTTATTTTCCAAAACTTGGTGTTCAATTTTAAAAATGGATGCGGACTTGCTACATCACTAACTAATAGAGTACGATACCCGTCACCAATAAAATTCTTTCCATGTCCAAATTGAATGTTTAAAAACTTAGCTGGCGAGTACGATAAATAAGCTTCAGCAACAGGATAATCATAAGAATCTGTTTTAAAACGTTTTGCTATACCACGACCAGGAATAATTGCCGGATCTGGACCAAAAGCTCTTAAACTCTCAGCATAATCATTAACATATTGCGCAAATCTGCCCTGACTTTCAAAAACTGATGTATAAAAGTTAAATTTTTTACCAAGACCTCCTTGTACTAAAAAGCCTCTTGTATTATTGTAAGTGGAACTAAAATTTGCTTCGGTATCTTTCCCTACTTGTAAATCGAAAATAGGATCTATAGTAAACCAATAATCTTTACTTTGTACTTCTACTAAATGTTCGTTCCATAGTTTTTTACTTACCCAAGTATCAGCTTCTTTTTTTAGCTTTTCTTTCTCCGTTTTAAAATCGTAGTATTTTGAAACCTCTTCGTAAATAAATGGCTTTGAAGCCGTGTGACTATTTGTACCTATAAGATTCATATTCCTTTCAAATCTAGCATAATCACTATGCGTAAACTGAATATTTAATTGGCTACTGTATGCTTTATTTTCAAAATCAGTTAAACTAGAGTTAACACTTTCGTACTCATTTTGTATGGCATTTTCTATACGAGATATTTCGATAGACTTTTCTGATTCTTGTGAGGCTATATTCTGTTTTACTAATGGAATCCTTATAGGGATTGCATATTGTTTAAATGTTTTCCTGCCATTATATGTCGCTGATTTTACTTTGGGAAAAGTTGAAAAAACACGAGTAACTTCCTCTTTCAATTCATTATAAATAGCTTCAATGTATATTATTTTGAATACCCCAACAGTATCAACCTCAAATATTACACTAACTTCTCCTTTGTAATTTTCTTTGGAAACGATTTCTGGAACCTTAAAATTCTGATAAATATGATCAAAAATGTTTTTGTTGAAACAATTCTGTAAAGAATCAATTGATACGTTTCCGCAATTAGTAAAAATAGGAGGTTTTTCAAATAAAAACTTTTCTTGAGAATAACTATTAAATTGAAATAAAAGTAGGATGAGTACAATGAATTGCTTCATTTTATTGTAAATTGGTTTAAAATTGAAAGATACTATATTTTTAATTATACAATAATATAAAAAACCGTTATCAATAAGATGATAACGGTTTAAAAAGCATTAAATTATATAGACTTTAGTTTTGAACTTGGAATATAATAGGTAAATAATACCTAACTCCTACAGGTTTATTTCTTTGTTTACCAGGTTGCATATTAGGAATTAACTCAATAACGCGTTCTGCCTCATACTTAAGCTTTGGATGTTGCGCTCGTGTTTTAATCTCAGTAATAAAACCCGCTTTATCAATCTTAAACTGTACGTCTATTTTCTGCTTACCTGATAACCCAAGCTCTGAAGCCAAATCAACATCAAACTTTCTTTGGATGAGTTTAGATATTTTATCAGACATACATTTACTTTTATCATCTCTTGTTTTTTCATTTTCACAACCTGGATAAATAGGCACCTCTTCAATACTTATAAAATCTACAAAATTTTCTTCAGGAATTTCTTCAACTGGATCAATATCTCTGGGATTAATATCTGGTGCATTCACAATGGTTTCCTTAAACTCATCTAAAAAAGGAAGCTCTGGTGTCTCGTCAATAACTTCTTTAAAGGTATGAGAAGGCTTTTGTTTTTGTTTAATAGGTTCAACCAATTCTTGAACTTTTGTTTTAATTAAAGGAACATCTACATAAACAGGATCTTCTATTGGTGGCAAACTTCCATAATCTGAAACTTTACTTTCAAACTTCATTTCAAGCAAGCCATAAGCTGCCATTAAACAAACAATTAACCCTATTTGAAAATAAAGGGTAGAGTTTTTTTGTAAATTTGTTTCATGCTTTTGCGATTTTTTCACGATTTGCCCATTTTTCCGAATGGGTTCGTGAGTTTTCATTTGATTTCTCATAATTATTATAGTTAAAATGTTAATATTATGATAAAGTTACAATAAGCATACCAAAAAAGAAATCCCGTTACTTAAATGTAACGGGATTTTATATAGCTATGCCAAAAATATTTTTGTGGTTTCTTCCTCTTCAAACGAGAAACAAAAAAACCCAAAACAAAAGTATCGGGTTTTTATTTATATTCTAAATAACTGAATTTAATCTTGAACTTGAAAAATAATTGGTAACGAATATGGAACGTTTACCGGTTTACCACGTTGTTTTCCTGGTTTCATTTTAGGAAGCAGTCCAATAACTCGAGCTGCTTCTTTTTCTAAACCTGGATGCGGTGCTCTAGCACGAATTCCAGTAATAGCACCGGTTTTATCTATTTTAAAAACAACGTTAATACGCTGTCTTCCAGACAAACCTAAATCACTTGCTAAATCAGTATTGAACTTTTTATTAACAAATTCAGATATTTTTTTTGACATACAATCTCTTTTTTGAGTATTGTTTCCGCTTTCGCAACCAGGGAAAACCGGGACATTTTCAATAACTGAGAATGGCACATCGATATCTTCTTCAACTTCTACAACTTCAACTTCCTCAACCTCAACAATCTGTGTGTCTTGATCTGCTTCTGTTGATTCGATTACAGTTTCTTCAACTTCTTCTTCATCTTCTACAATCTCTATCACTTCAGGTGCAGCTGGAGGTGGCGGAGGTGGTGGAGGTGTTTGTAATTGTTCAGTGATTGGAATTTCTTCTTCGTCTAACTCGTCAAGGTTTAATTGTCCTATGTCTATATTAGACTTATCATATGTTTTGTAATTAATAGCATAATTTGTTAAAAATAACATTAATGCTAAACCAATAGCAAAGTAAAGTGAACTATTACGTCCGACATTAGCTTTAGGATTTTTTTTAAGTTCCATAATTTTAATCGTTTATCAAGATTGCTAAAATAACTATTTATTTATCAAAAAAGCAAGTGTTTATTAGTTTTTAACGTGTGAACTATTTTTAAACCATAATACTATTGCTGCCGTTATTGCTCCAAAAGTATTTGCTAAAACATCATAAACATCCAAGTCTCTATAATCAGTTATAGTCTCTTGTAATACTTCAATAATTATACCAAAAATCACTGATAATATTACAGCATAAATTATAGCTTGTGTTTTTTTTAATTTAAAAGATGATAAAAACGAACCAAACCATAATAAAACCAAAATAGTGTAAGCTAAAAAATGATATATTTTATCTCCAAATGTAATTCCTACATCTGGCAGATTATTTAATCTAATTAAACTAACAAAAGCTAATAAGGCAGAATATATTAAGGTTATTATGAGTGCGTATTTTTTATGCACCAATAAGTGTTTTATAATCATCCGCAGACATCAACAAATCCACTTCTAAAAGATCTGAACATTTTACTTTTATCATCCAACCATCTCCATAAGGATCTTTATTTACTTTTTCTGGTTCATCTTCAAGAGTATCATTAAATTCAATAATTTCACCAGAAAGTGGTAAAAATAAATCTGAAACTGTTTTAACTGCTTCTACGGTTCCAAAAATCTCTTCTGCATTGAGAGTTTCATCCAAAGTTTCAACTTCAACGTAAACTATATCACCCAACTCGCCCTGTGCGAAATCTGTAATACCTATAGTTGCAACGTCGCCTTCAATTTTAACCCACTCGTGGTCTTTGGTGTATTTTAAATCGGTTGGAATATTCATGGTTATATTTTAGTTAATTAAAAGAACAAATGTATTTATTCAAACTCTAAATTCAAACTGTTATTTGCTAATTCCCAAAATTATATCGAATAGTAAATCCTGAACGAATTGTTGTTTGTGGAAAAGCTGTTGAAATAGCGTAATCTGAGAATGTATAATCAAAGTAAAAGATAGCTGTTAGATTTTTACTGAATGCATAATCTGCCGAATATTTTAAACCCCAAATGGTTTGTCCAGATGTAATTTGATTGTTTTCTAAGTCTAAATATCTAATGATTGTTTTATTATCTCTAACAGAAATATCTGCTTTCATATTTAAATCGCTCACGATACGTTTTTGCGGACCTGCTAAATTTGATCGAATTCTTAAATCTTTGATTCTATAACCTAACCCTATTATGTATTCATTTCCTTGAACTTCGGTCATCAAATTATTATCAAAACTTAAAGATAATAATCTATCTTTTTTTATTTCAGCTAAAATTTTAACCGAGTTATTCATTTCAAAATCTAATCGAACTAAAGGACTAAACATTTCAGTTAAATTAATATTACTAAATAAGCGCCCATTCTTGTAATTGCCAGATTGATCTAAAGCTTCCTGTGGTTGTCCTGCATAAGGTGTCCCTGGTATTGGTTGCTCATTAACACTTGTATCTGTATTTAAATTCAAATTAGTTGTGAATTGATTTATAGTGTAAGTTGATCGGTACCCATGTGTTAATGAAAAACGTTTAAAATTCTTTTTAAACCATTTAAACTTCATGAAACCAGTGTATTTTAAATCCCAATTTGGTATCGGTACATCTCGAAAAGCACTTGTTGTAATTTTACTTGCATCCTGGCCAGAATAAGCTGCTAAAAATGCTGGCAAAAGTACTTTTTGGTTATTTTTCCCAAAACCTAAAGGATAACCTTCGTCATCTCTTACAAATGCTGAATTCCCATAAAATTCGTTAGCAAGCCTATCTGCAATTTTTAATCGGTTTGATCTAAAATTATTAAAAGCCTCACTAATATTTTCATCACTTTGGCTAAAAGCGGTTTTAATTAAAATGGTAGATATATTAAAATTACCAAAAGTGTTAGGTGTTAATGATTCATATTCATAAGTACCACCAATATCATTTACTCTATAGTTTTCAGTATAATTTTCATAGTATGCTCTATTACCAACTATATCAATTTTTAAATCTTTTACAGGCTCTAAACTAGCAGATAAATCAAGTTGTTTGGTACTAGATGAATAATATTGCTGATTAAACTCAGGAAAAAATGTTAACCATCCTTGGCGTGCTGCTAAAAAACGAACATCACTTTGGCTACCAAATGTAAAACCAGTTGTTGGCCTAAGTGTTCCTATAAACCCTGGTGTTTGTGTATATCCTGGCAGAAATATACCATTATTTTCAGAGTAATTAGCCTGAATCCTTTTAATAGTAGTTAAAATATCAACACCAGCGTTTAAAAATTTAGTAACCGATTGGTTCTTTGATTTTGGAGTTGATGGTTTATTTTGCCCTGGCCCAGGAGGTCCGCCTCCAGGTGTACCAGGTGTTGTTCTAGCTCTAACTGTTCTAATAGGCTTTTTAACTAAACCTATATATTTATACAACCTATTCATATCCAATGTGGCATTAATATTATGCTGATTAGAATTTTGAATGGTATTTCCTAAATCAAAATTACCAGTAAGTTGGTTGTTTGGATCATTAGGATCTGTATATGAAAGGTCTAAATTGCCATATAAATCTGAACCTTTTTGCCATTGAAAACTCCCAGTATATTGATACGTAGCATCTATAAAACTAAATGTTGGAATTTTGTTTAATGGTAATTGATATGTGACTCCAAGATTTTGATTTTGCCTGTTAGGGTCTCCTACATCAAAAAATCCGTCCCAAACATCTAAATTTTCGTCTTGCTCTCCAGCTATTAAATCATTATCTCTAAAGTAATTTCTAACAATGTTATTGTTGGAGGCTGTAAAATTAAACTGTAAGGATTTTGTTAAATTATAATTGATAGCATATTCAAAATCAAAAGTGTAATTTCTTCGGAACAATTCTTCAATACCAATATTTGAACCTGTTAAATCTACCTCTCTAAACTTTTGTTTGTTGAATTGTCTATTAAAATTTGTATTAACTGTAAAACTTGTTGGGAGTAAATTGAAATTGAAATCTTTCAAGAACTTCCAATACTTTCCAGTAAATAATGAATCATTTTTTTTGAATGGCTCAAACGTAATTGGATTAAAATTATGAGCATAATTAGCGCCAACTCTAACCGTTTTGTTTACAGAATTTTCTATTTCAAAATCTCTATGTTCAACTTTATTATAAGAGTAGTTTAAAGTAACATTTTCAACATCGTAAAAACGTGGTTTAGCATCACCTGTTCTATTTTTTCTAACACCTATAAAATTGATGCTCTGTCGTTTAGTATAATCTTCAGATTGTTGTTTTATTTCATCTCTCTCAGCATTACTATTAGCGGCTTGTAATCTAGACTCTAAGGTTAAATCTTTGTAAAATTGATCGTATTTAGGCGTAATAAGTTCTTCACTTTGCCCATAGTTGAATGGTACTTGAATGCCCCATTTTTTTGGTAATAACTGCCCAACATTTACATTTGTAACTATATCATATTGTTTAACATCCTCCAAACTACGCTGACTTGGACCTTGCTCCAAAGAACCAAAACCCGAAGTACTTTGTCTACCAGTTGCGCTAATATTCATAAAATCGGCAATATTGGTATCCATACTTACTACAGCAGCCCAACCTCCTTCGTTATCTAAATCAGATAAACGTAATTCGTTAAACCAAACTTCCGCACAAACATCATTAGAGCTTGATCTACTTTTCACACCCACCATAAGTGTTCTAATATCACCAAAATTTGGATTACCTTTTATACCAACTCTGTGTTGACTAATTTGATACCCCCTAAATGGGTCGCTCGCCAAAACGATATCGCCATTTACGATATCGTAAAAAGTTGGATTCAAATTACTCAAAGTCATATCTGAGATACCTTGAGCTTTCACTCGTGCTAAAATATCAATGGGTAAATTAATTTCATTGGCTTCTGGCCAAAGCCCTTCTCTTGTAGTAGATGTAGAAATTACAAGTGGCAATTCTATTTGATAGTAGTTTTCATTAAGATCGTTACCCATTCTTATAAATCCAACTAAATCATCATCTGTTAAATTACTAACGCCAGATTCATCATCTTCAGCGTGCATAAACATTCTGATACGTTTATATTGACGCATATCCACATTGATATTTTTAAACACGGCTCTTGAGTCTTCTGATTCTAAATTACAAACTTTAACTACCAATGATTGCTCGTTTTGGCGAACTATGGTGTTATTATTAAATAATTGTTCAGGCTCAATACCTGGTGGTCTATCATAACTCCCTTCATTTTCAAGAGTTCCAATAACACCTACAGAAAAATCTGTACCATCATCATTTGGATCGTCTTGATCAAACTCTAAACTTTGATTATAACGCCTCCAATCACTTCTTACTAAATCTAAAGTTCCAAAACGAAAGATTGTAGGTTGTGTAAATTCTTTTAAATAAATTCTTGTAAATCTGATAGATCTTAAATCTGTAATGCCACCAACTGGTGTTGCAAGATCTCCTTGAACTGGTATTCTAAATTGATACCATCTTACATTGACATTATCGCCATTAGGAAGCACTCGAGCTTGTTCCTTAAAATCTCTTAAATAATCTTTTAGAGGATTACCATTAGGTATGTTATCAAATTCAGCTTGAGAAATTGGCAAATTTTGTCTGGTAACATCTAACTCGTATTCATAATAACTATCAATAGTATTCATGGTGTTATCACGATTAATATCTTCTACATCTGGTTGTGTATTAGCTCCCCTATTGGTGTCTGTAAAAACATCAGGTGTATTACCATCTACACCATTAAATTTTTTGTAACGTTCAAAAATATCACCATCTGTATTTAAAAAATAAGCGTAGTTATCGTTTGAAGGATCATCTCCAAATGCACTTCCAAAAACACTAGCTTCTTCAATATCATCATAACCATCGTAACCAACATCTTGATTGGATCGCTCTTGACCAGTGGTATCAAAAGCATAAATTAACGACTGATTTTGTGGAACAACGGTGCCCCAAGAAGTAGGCTGCAATAAACTTACATCACCATCTTTAGGTAAACCGTTTTCATATAATTTTCTACCATCTTTAACAATATCTTCTGAAATATTACCAAGATTAAACACCAATTTACCACCTGGATTTGCAGGATTATCTTGAAAAGGATCTTGTAACCAAAAATCAATATATTCAACATTTTGTTGTTCAAAATCAGTTGACGTTAATTGACGTGTTATACCTGCCCAGGCGTTTTGAGGATTATCTATAACACCATCTGCAGCGGTAGAATCAAAGTTATAAGGTCCTCTTTCTTGAGGATAATAAGCTAAATCTAAAGTGAATAAAACCGAGTTTTGCCCCTGCACAATATCTCTGTCTGGAAATAACTCGTTAATAAAAACACGACTGGTATACAGGTTTGATAAATCGTCATCTGAGATACCATCTGGACGTTGGCTACTATAAAATATAGGGTCAATACTGTACCAGTTTAAAAGGGCTCTATCATATCCATTTTGTATACCGTTTTCATCTTCTGGACCTTGGGTATAATTTCTTCCTAGTCCAACTGGTCTACTTGACAAAAACCACGACTGCTGTGATTTTAAATCGATTCCATTTTGAGAGCCTTCAAAATCATCAACATAAGATGTTGCCTCACCATTAAAATCTGTGCCTTTTGGAGCACCAGGAGCTAAATAAGCAAATTCTCCTCTAAGTGATAAATTGGATTCTACATCGGTATCAATATTAGGTAACTTATTAGCTAATCGAGTTAAAAAAGGAACCTTAGTAGAATAGTTGCCGTTTACGCCAAAGATAGTATTATTTATGGGTTCAGTTCCGAAGTTAGCTTTTTGAGTTATTGGTCTTTCGTTAAGGTTCAATAGTGTTGCTCCTAAAACAAAATTTTCGTTAAATTTATGTTCTACATTAAGTCCTGTAAAACGTCTGGTTTGCTGACCGAAAACAGCATTATTTTCAGTAGAAACTTCAATGGGAGTATTGGATGCTTTTAAAGCTTCATCTAAGATTTGAACACGACCCAAATTATAGTTTACAGTGTAATCAACACCTTCAACTAAAACTCGCCCTCCAGCTGTTACCCTTACAGAACCTCTAGGTACGTTAAATGCCCCGATAGAAATGCCATCACCGCCACTAGATTTATACCGCCCTTTTAATTTGAATTTATTTTTCTCTACTTCTTCTAAAGCAGCTGTTTTAGTGCTCTTGTATAAAATATCGTAAACATATTTTTGTTGATCTGGGCTATATGAAGCATTGTTATCATAATCACCACCTCCTAAAATATTGAATAAATATTCACCAAATGGCTCTGCACTAGTGAAAACTATTTTTCCGTTTTGTGGAATAACTGTAATACCAGGAACAAAATCAAAAAATCCATCACCACGGTTTTGCGGATCGTTATTAAAATTCAATTTGTCTAAATTAAATACTCTTAATAAAGGCACATTTTGAATTAAGTCTTTATCATCTGTAGCTCCAGTAATAGGGTTTCCATTTATATCAACATCAAAACTTGCGCCAACTGGTGCTATAAAGTTTAATGGTGATGCTTCATTGTAAAAAATATTCAGTTTAAAATCGTCTTGGCTTAAATTATAAGCTCCTGTATCATAAATGTTTTTCATCATCAAATCCCAAACAGGTTGATTAATGTTAGTAACACTACTTTTTAACATCTTTAAAATCAAGTTAGAATTTATAACATTGGTAACCTGACCTGAACCATTTGTTGTAACATTAGTTGCATCAATACCATCATTTGCGAATTCACCAACTTGATAAACTTTTCCTCCCAAAGTATATTGAAAAGCTACAGCTAAAACCTCATCATTATTTAAACGTTGATTTAAAGAAATATATCCTAAATCAGTATTTAATGTATATTCTTGCCCATTAGTTAATTTTCTAGCGTTTTCTAAAGTAGCATAATCAAAACCTTCGTTAATATTTGAAACCAAAATACCAGATTTAACGGTAGCTATATCACGAATTACATCTGTAATTTGAGAACCTCCACCACCAATATTTGTTGGATCAAAAGCATTGTTTTTATTATCTGGAAAAGCTCCAGGCGCACTAAAAACATTAACCGAAGAACCTATTTTATCTGTTTCACCTAAATCTTGAAGGGCTACAATATTTCTAACATTTTCTATTCTGTTGCTTCTATTAGTCATCCAAACTTCTAATCTTGTAATTTGTAACCCTTTATTATTGAAAAATGGATAATTTACAAGGGCATTATCATAGGTATCCCTAAAATATTGTGCTAAAAAAAAGTGCCTATTTTCATCATAGTCTCTTATGAAAAATTCAAATTCCTCAAGTGTTCCTCCTCCTTGAGCTACAACAGTATTAGATTGAGATTTTTGTTCTGAGAATACGCCTGTGAAAGTTGTTTTACCAAATTGTAGTTGAGCTTTTACACCAAATAATGCTTGAGCCCCGGTAATTAAAGAACTATTTAATGGCATACTAACATTACCTACTTCAATTTTTTGAATAATATCATCTTCTGTAGGCGTATATTCTAGTTTAATTAGTTGCTGAAAATCGAAAGTAGATTGGGTATCGTAATTTGCTGTTACTTGCAATCTAGTCCCTACTTTACCTAATAAGCTTAAACTTATACGTTGGTCAAAATCAAAAGTAAAATTACTTCTATTTCTTGGTGAAAATGATGGATTATCTTGTCTTGAAAAAAGCACCCCTAAATCCATTTCAACAGAACCTGTTGGATTTACTGATATAGCATCACTTCCAAAAATAGTTTCAAAAAAATCCGATTTTACATAAAACTCAGGTAATAAGTTTTTCTGCGCATCATCAGCTCCATCTTTTTTACCATCAAAAGCATCTATTTTTTCTTTATAGTATGCACGTAAATTTTCTTTAGCAACTAAATCATAATATTCTTTTGGGGTTAAAATGACGGGGTATTTTATGTTGTAACTACCTATTTTTTCAGAATATATATAGCGATTGGTTAAAGCGTCGTAAGTATACTTAGACTCAATACTATTTGGCTTTGGCTCTTTTATTTTACCTAAACTAAAACCTGTTTTTACAGAATCTTGAACAGGCTCTTGAGACCATGCTAAGAAGGAAAAACTTAACGTAAAAACAAGAAAAAAGAGTTGTTTAGATGTTTGGTAAAAAGTTAGTTTGGTTCTATTCAAAATATATTATAAATTTTTTAGGGCTTGCTTTATAATAGTTTCTACATTGGCGTCTGGTTGTGCTATTATAATTTTTTCCACAACACGTTCAGCTTGTTTTCTTACAAAACCTAGCACTTCTAAAGCAGATAACGCTTCATCTTTACTGGTATTGCCTTTTGATATAGAAACTTCATCAATATCATAAATCTTAAGAACTTTATCTTTTAAATCTATAATAACTCGTTGTGCTGTTTTAGCTCCAATCCCTTTAATAGATTGAATTAGCGCAATATCACTACTGGCTATACCATCTATTACTTGTTTTGGATTTAATGATGATAGCATGGTACGTGCAATACTAGCACCTATGCCACTTACAGATATTAAAAGTCTGAAAATTTCGCGCTCTAATAAAGATGAAAAACCATATAAAGTATGAGAATCTTCTTTTACTTGTAGATGAGTAAACAATTTTAAATACTCGCCATCTGGAATTTTAGAATAGGTATGTAGTGAAATATTAAGCATATAACCAACCCCATTACAATCTATAACTACATCTGTTGGATTTTTCTCAACTAGTTTTCCTTGAATATGTGTTATCATTTATTGCAATTCGTTAAACGACCAAATGTAATAAATTTATTTTTCAATAAAATGATTTCTATTTCACCTTTTCTAATTCTTGTTTTTCTTTTTGCTGAGCATCAATAACGGCAATTGCTGTCATATTTACTATTTCATCAACGCTAGCACCTAACTGAAGTATATGAACAGGCTTACGCATACCCATCATTATAGGCCCAATAGATTCTGCTTCATTTAATTCTTTCAATAATTTATATGTAATGTTTGCAGAATCTAAATTTGGAAAAATAAGTGTATTAACTTTTTTGTCTACTAATTTAGAAAAAGGAAATTTTTCTTTAAGCATTTCTGCATTCAAAGCAAAATCAGTTTGTAGTTCACCATCAACAATCATATCTGGATAATAACGATGTAAATGCGCTACAGCCTCTCTAACTTTTGAGGCTCTTTCATTTGATGAAGACCCAAAATTTGAATAAGAAATCATAGCCATTACAGGATTCATACCAAACATTTTAACTACTTGCGAAGTCATTTGTGCTATTTTAGTAAGTTCTCTCGCGCTAGGGTCAATATTGATTGAGGTATCACTTAAAAATAGAGGTCCTCGTTTAGTCATCATAACATTAGTAGTTGCAACTCTATAAGTCCCTTTTGCCATACCAATTAACTCTAACATAGGTTTTACAACAGAAGGATAGTTACGAGAATATCCAGAAATTAAAGCATCAGCATCCCCTTCGTTAACCATCATTGCTGCAAAATAATTTCGCTCGCGCATTAAACGTTGCGCTGCATACAAAGTTACGCCTCTGCGTTTACGTTGTTCCCAATATACTTTAGCATATTTATTTTTACGCTCGTTTTCTTCCTCCGTTTTTGGATCTATTATTAAAATATCATCTGCATCAAATTCAATTTCCGTCATTAAACTTTTAATTGTTTCTGTTCTTCCCAATAAAATAGGAATAGCCACACCTTCTTCATATACAATTTGAGCTGCTTTAACTACCGAAATTTGATCTGCTTCTGCAAACACAACTCGTTTAGGATTTAACTTTGCTCTGTTAAGAAGTAATCTTACAAGTTTATTATCAGAGCCTAAACGTTCGCGCAATTTATCTTTATACTCCTCCCAATCAGTAATTGGCTCTTTTGCAACACCACTTTCCATAGCCGCTTTTGCAACTGCTGGAGGCACTTCAGCTATCAAACGCGGATCGAAAGGTTTCGGAATTATATATTCTCTACCAAATGTTAGCTTAGTTTCTCCATAGGCTATATTTACTTGTTCCGGAACAGGCTCTTTTGCTAATCTTGCTAAGGCTTCAACAGCTGCCATTTTCATCGCTTCGTTAATTTTTGTAGCACGGACGTCTAAAGCTCCTCTAAATATAAAAGGAAAACCTAAAACGTTATTAACTTGATTAGGATGATCACTTCTTCCTGTTGCCATAATAATGTCCTTTCTGGTAGCAACTGCTATATCATACTTTATTTCAGGATCAGGATTTGCCATTGCAAAAACAATAGGATTATGCGCCATAGTTAACAACATTTCTGGCGACACAATGTTTGCCATTGATAGGCCTATAAAAACATCCGCATCAACCATAGCCTCATCTAGAGTATCTATTTTTCTGTGAGTTGCAAATTCGGCTTTTTCAGAAGTCAGATTATCTCTATCATTTCTAATCACACCCTTACTATCCAACATCACCATATTTTCTCGTTTTGCACCACATGCTTGGTATAAACGTGAACAAGAAATGGCTGCTGCACCTGCACCACTTATAACAATCTTTACGTGTTCAAGTTTTTTATTTGCAAGTTCTACTGCATTTAATAAAGCTGCAGCCGATATGATAGCCGTACCATGTTGGTCATCATGCATTACAGGAATATCAAGTTCTTCTTTCAGCCTTCTTTCAATTTCAAAAGCTTCTGGTGCTTTAATATCTTCCAGATTTATACCTCCAAAAGTGGGTGCAATATTTTTTACAGTTGCAATAAACTCTTCTATATTTTCGGTATCCACTTCAATATCAAAAACATCAATATCTGCGAAAATTTTAAAAAGCAATCCTTTACCTTCCATAACGGGTTTCGAGGCTTCAGGACCTATATTTCCAAGACCTAAAACAGCAGTTCCGTTTGAAATAACAGCTACCAAATTTCCTTTTGCAGTATATTTGTATGCATTATTTTTATCTTTTTCAATCTCTAAACAAGGTTCTGCAACACCGGGAGAATATGCTAAAGACAAATCTCTTTGAGTCGCATATTTTTTAGTTGGTACTACTTGTATTTTTCCTGGAGTTGGTTTTGCATGATATATAAGGGCTTCTCTGCGTTTGCTTTCTTCGCTCATAAAAGTAAATGGTTAACTAATCCAACAAATATAATAATACTGTAATTGGATAACTCTAATCTTTTAAAAAATTAATATTTCTTTTTAATCCTGAAAATTTGGTGCGTTTTACTGCTGATTTTTTAAATACTTTTTTAAACACATCTTCAGTAATTTCTTCCCAATCTTTTTTAGTCATGGATAGTAATTCTGAATGCGCATTAAATAGTGGTTCTCTGTGCGATTTTGAAAATCGATTCCAAGGACAAACATCTTGACAAACATCACACCCAAAAATCCAATCATCCATTTTACCTTTAAATTCTGTCGGAATATTTTCTTTTAACTCAATAGTAAAATAGGAAATACATTTACTACCATCAACTACATAAGGTTCTGTGATTGCTTTAGTTGGACAAGCATCTATACACGCCGTACATGTTCCGCAATGATCTGTAGTTGCAGAATCGTATTCTAAATCTAAATCTATTATCAATTCAGCAATAAAATAAAATGATCCTACTTGCTGGGTTAATAAATTACTGTGTTTACCAATCCACCCTAAACCAGATTTTGCTGCCCAAGCTTTGTCTAAAACTGGTGCAGAATCAACAAAGGCTCGTCCGTTTACATCACCAATTTCTTCTTGAATAAAGTTTAAAAGTTCCTTTAATTTATCTTTAATTACAGAATGATAATCCGTTCCATAAGCATATTTAGAAATTTTAAAACTGTTTTCGTTTTGTTTATCCTCTGGAAAATAATTTAGTAATAGTGAAATAACACTTTTTGAATCTTCAACTAATTTTGTAGGATTTAAACGTTTATCAAAGTGGTTTTCCATGTAACGCATTTCTCCATGCATATTTTTGTTCAACCAATTTTCTAAACGCGGTGCTTCTTCTTCTAAAAACCCAGCTTTACTAATACCACAAGATAAAAAACCGAGGCGTTTGGCTTCGGTTTTTATAAGATTTGTATATTTAACTTTATTGTGTATCAAAATAATCCTCCTTGTATTGGACCTTTTATTTTACCTAAATGTTTATATGCCAATTCTGTTACTTCACGTCCGCGTGGAGTTCTCATAATAAACCCTTGTTGTATTAAAAAAGGCTCGTAAACTTCTTCAATTGTTTCAGAACTTTCACTAACGGCTGTTGCAATGGTGGTAATCCCTACAGGACCACCTTTAAATTTATCAATAATGGTAGATAAAATTTTGTTATCCATTTCATCCAATCCGTGAGCATCAACATTTAAAGCCTCAAGCGCATATTTTGCAATTTTAATATCAATTGAACCATTACCCTTTATTTGAGCAAAATCCCGTACACGTCGCAAAAGCGCGTTTGCAATTCTTGGCGTACCACGACTTCTTCCTGCTATTTCAATAGCAGCTTCCATAGAAATTGGAACATCTAATATATTTGAACTTCTTTGAACAATAGTCGTTAATAAATCAGTTTTATAATATTGCAATCTGCTTTGTATACCAAATCTTGCACGCATTGGAGCTGTTAACAAACCAGATCTTGTTGTTGCTCCTACTAATGTGAATGGATTTAGATTGATTTGAACCGTTCTTGCATTTGGCCCAGTTTCAATCATAATATCTATTTTATAATCTTCCATGGCTGAATATAAATACTCTTCTACGATAGGACTAAGCCGATGAATCTCATCTATAAATAAAACATCACGCTCTTCTAAATTAGTAAGTAAACCTGCTAAATCTCCTGGTTTATCTAAAACTGGCCCTGATGTTACTTTAATACCTACATTTAACTCATTGGCTAAAATATTAGCTAATGTTGTTTTTCCTAGACCTGGAGGTCCGTGAAACAAGGTATGATCTAAAGCTTCATTTCTTAAATTGGCTGCTTGAACAAAAATTTGAAGATTTTCCAACACTTGATCCTGACCCGTAAAATCATCAAATGTTAAAGGCCTTAACTTTTTTTCTACATCTAATTCTTCTGGTGAAAAATTTTCGTCGGTTGGATTTAGGTTTTCGTTCATAATACAAACCCCCTCGACTTTGCTTAGGGTGATATTTCGTTTCAATACAAAATTTAAAAGAAAAAGTGATTTCCTGACTTCTCAGAAAAAACAAAATACCGAGACAAATTCAGTATAAGCAAATATAAACAAAAAGCCTTTCCTAAACGGAAAGGCTTTCTCAAATAATTTTAGTTGATAATATTAGGTTTTGGTTAATTAAGTATTTTAAATTCACAACGACGGTTTACATCATATTCCTCATCTGCACAAATACCTTCTTTTATACACTCATTAAGTGGTTGCATTTCTCCATAACCAATACTTTTTAATCGGTTTCTTTCTATACCTTGACTCACTAAATATTCTAGTGTTGAAGCGGCTCTTCGTTTAGATAAATCTAAGTTATATTGATCCGGACCACGAGCATCTGTATGCGCAGAAACTTCAACTTCCATTGATTGATATTTCTTCATTAAATCTACTAAAACATTTAAAGTGACAGCAGCATCTTCACGGATATCAGACTTATCAAAATCAAAATAAATCTCATCTAACTCCACTTGAACATCACCTTTTTCATTTTCTTTAACACGCTCTTCAGCATCAGCAAAAGACTCTAAACTTAAATAGATGTTATGTTGCACTTTTCCTTTATTATCTGTTGAAAATTCAACATCTTGAGGGATATATGCTTTACGAGTACCCCGAACTTTGTATTTTTTATTAGGTTCAATTTTAAAAATATAATAAGCATCATCGCCTACAATGGTGTCTTGTATTACATTATCTGATTCATCAAACAGTGTAACTAATGATCCTGCTAATAATGCTTTACTATTTAAATCTAAAACTACCCCTTCTACTTGATATTTAGTTAACGGATTTTCTTCTCTTCCAAAACCAAATATTCTATCAAAACCTGTTCGGTTTGATGATACATAACCTTGGTTGTTTTTCTCGCTAACTACATAAGCAAAATCATCTAAATTACTATTTACTGAGCTTCCTAAATTAACTGGTTTATCAAAACTACCGTTTACCAAATTGCTTCTAAATACATCCAAACCTCCAAAACCTTCATGCCCAATTGATGAAAAATATAGCACATTAAACTCGCTAATAAAAGGGAATTGTTCTCTATGTTTGGTGTTAATAGTATTACCTAAATTTTCTGGCTCTCCGTAAGTTCCATCATCATTTATCGAGACTTTATAAATATCGAAACTTCCTAAAGTTCCTGGCATATCGCTAGCAAAATAAAGTGTTTTTTCATCTTTACTCAAAGATGGATGTTCTGTGCTATAACTATTTGATGTAAATGGTAAAGCTGTTACATTTGTCCATATATCATCTACCAATTCTGCTTTATAAATTTTAATGTGAGCAATACGATCTTCATCTGTTTTTTTACGCATTGTATTGGTTCTATTAAAATACATGGTTTTACCATCTTTTGTAAATACAGCATTACTTTCGTGCGATTCTGTATTGATTGCGTCAGAAAAT
Organism: Flaviramulus sp.; assembly: GCF_982512915.1. Classification (NCBI taxonomy): domain Bacteria; kingdom Pseudomonadati; phylum Bacteroidota; class Flavobacteriia; order Flavobacteriales; family Flavobacteriaceae; genus Flaviramulus; species Flaviramulus sp. Next base: position 75,151 of record NZ_CEWOCJ010000003.1, read on the forward strand.
GGCTCAACATCTTTTAAGGTATTCTCATCAGTTAATGTAGCACTATACAAATCTAAATATGGTAAATTATTCCAAGAATAAGCTGGATTTTCAGTGTTTCTTGCAGAAGCAAATGCTACTTTACCATCGCCATAAAAAGACAATCCAAAATCGCTACTAGAACCTTCATTTACAATTTGCTCTAATTTAAAAGTGTGCGGTGTTGTTTTATCTGTTGCTTCAATAAAAGCTAAGGTATTTAATGGTTTGTTATAATATCTACTTAATTGTTTATCAGCTTCTTTATAGTCTTTGACGCCCTTTAATGCCTGTCCATAACGGAAATGATATCCAATATCTATAGAATCTCCGTATTCCACAAACAACTCTCTATAGGTTTTTATAGCCTTTTGAAGATTTGTGTTGTAATAATAACTATCAGCTAAATTTTGAAGTACTTCTTGAGTGCGATTTTTGTTCGTTTCATAAGTTTCGGCAGCTTCTGTATATGCTCTCATCTCAAAAAGCTTGTTAGCTCTTTTAATATTTCCTTTTTGTGCTAATGCTATTCCACTAACTAATAAAAGGCCTGCAAGTATGTGTGTATTTTTTTTCATTTTTTCCTATTATTAAATTTTAGAAGAATCTTGGCGAACGATCGTAACCGCCTCTAAATCCGAATAAATCAACATCAAACAAAATGAATATTTCGTGTGACCCTGAATTAAAATCTCCTAAGTTAGTAGTTGTATAATCGTAGGCATAACCTACTCTAAGTTCTGGTGTAATTCTAAAATTGACCAAAGCACTCATAGCATCACCAACACGGTAGCCTAAACCAGCCTCTAGTTTCTCATTTATTAAAAGGTTAGCAGTAAAATCTAGAGCTAATGGTGCTCCTTTTACAGATCTAGCCATAAACGCTGGTTTTAGTTTTAAGTCTTGATTAATATCAAAAACATATCCACCTGTAAAGAAATAGTGTATATTTTCAACACCTGTAGCCCTTATACCGTTTTGATTTTCGAGATGTTTTGTTGATAACATGTTTGGTGCCGATAATCCTAAATAATAATTATTAGAGAAAAAGAAAGCTCCAATACCCAAATTAGGAAAAGCTCTACTTATGTTTTCATCAAAAGCAAAATCTGTGTTTACACCACCTGATTGAAGGATAAATCCATCAAAATTGGTATCAAAAAGAGTGACCCCGGCTTTTACTCCAAAAGAAATTTTACTTTTTATCCCAACTGGTAATACGTAAGCAAAATCTGCGTAAATATTATTTTCGTTAATTATGTCACCAATATTATCGTTGGTAAAAGAGATTCCCATCTCAATTTTATCATTTACTGGTGTATGAGCAAAAAAGGTTCCTGTTGTTGGTGCACCTTCAATACCAACCCATTGTGTTCTAAAAAGGCCTCCTAAGTTTAATATCCCTTCTTCTGCGGTAGCATAAGCAGGATTAATTACACTCATGTTGTACATATATTGTGTAAATTGAGGATCTTGTTGTGCGATACTTTGTAATGACAAAAGCGTCAAACTTAACAAAGCAGCTATTTTATGATATATATTTAAATGTTTCATCTGTTATTATATATTTTATTAAATCTGTCAGATGTAATTCGCTCTTTAATATTTTAAAAACTTTCAAGATATTGTTTTGGCTCATTTCATCATTTCTAAATTTTGCTTTATAAATTATCTGCCTAAGTATAAGCGACCTTGTTTTGGACTATTCTCTCCATCGTTAAATTTGAAAATGTAGAAGTATACGCCTACAGGTAAATTACCTTGTGAAATTACCCTTGATTGATTTGAAGTTCCATCAAATCTTTGTGAACTGGCATTTCCTTTATAAACTAAATTTCCATTACGATTATATATTTCCATTTCAAAATTTGGATATAAAATTGCTAAGTTATCTACATCAAATGTATCATTTACGCCATCACCATTTGGCGAGAAACCATCAGGGATTTGTAGATCTCCACAAGCTGTAATATCTGCTGTTACAGGTAATCGAACACTGCTTTCACAACCCGTTACAGGATCTATTATCGACGCATAATACGTTGTATTTAAAAGTGTTGATCCGCTAGTTAAACTATTACCTCCTGTCGCAGCATCATACCAAACTATATTGTTTAATAAGCTATCAAACTCAGTGATGTTTAATGATAAATCGTTTATTGTTGGACCATCATTAATACAATATTCTGCAGTTGAATCTAGAAGCGTTGGTTTTGCTGTATCATTTATAGTCACATTTATTTCAACAGCAGTTGAAGACTCACAACCTGAACCGTTTGTTTGAGTTGCATAATAATCTTCACCATCAACCAAAGTATCTGTAACAATTAATGGTAGTGTTAAAGCAGCATCTTCATACCAATTTACTGTTCCTATTGGTCTGATACTATCTGCTAAATCTGCAACTGTAGGATTTTGAACTAAACAAAATTCTGGATTTGCATTATTCACAATTATTGTTGGACTATCGTTTACCGTAACAGTTATTTGAGCACTTGAATCTGGAGAACAAGGAGACACTGCTGTAACTGTATATGTATAAACTCCCGAAGCATCTGAAAATGGATCAAAAACTCCTGTTCCGCTATTTAATGTTGGCAACCAAGTACCGCCACTTTGAGCATCTGAGCCTAATAATGCAAATAAATCAGTTGGTGCATCAATTCTACATAATGCTAATGATGCATCCGTCCCTGCATTTGGAGCTAATGTTACTGTAACAACTACTTCACTTGTTTCTGTTCCACAAGCATTTGTTAGTGTATAAGTATAAGTACCGCCTAAATCTACTAAAGGGTCAAAAACTCCTGTTCCGCTTGTTAAAGCTGGAGACCAAGTTCCGCCTGTATCGGCACTCCCTATAAGAGTAAACAAATCAGTTGTTCCGTTATTAGTACAAACATCTAAAACGTTATCTGTACCAGGATTAAATGGTTCTTGAATGATTACTGTTATTATTGTACTATCATCTATACATGGTGCCGAAGCCGTTACTAAATAAGTAAACTGATACGTTCCTGCTGAAACTAAAGTTGCATCAAAAATATTTGCAGTTAAAGCACCTGAACTATCTGTATCTTGCCAGATTCCACCAGCATCTTGTGTGCCATCTAAACCTAAAAACAAATTAATATTGTTATCATCATTACATACTACAATTGGTGTTGTGTTAGGGTTTCCGGCATTTGGTGATTGATGTATAGTGACTAAAACAGCCGTTCTAACAGAAGATTCACAACCTGTAGTTGCATCAGTTTGGGTTGCATAATATGTTTGTGCATCAACAAGAGCAGTAGTGCTTGCTAATGGCGTACCACCTGAAACAACATCATACCATTGAATACTTGTTCCAATGGCTACTAAATCAGCTACTGTTGCTGTATCACAAAACTCTTGTGGTGAAAAAGCTGAAGGTCCTGGTGCATCGTTTATTATGATACTTATCGTTACGTTAACATCATCACAACTGCCTATGGCTGTAACATCAAAAGTAAAATTATAAGTACCCGTTAGTAATGCATCTAGAGCAAGAATATTACCAGATAAAGCTCCTGTTGAGTCATCATCATTCCAAGTTCCTGTTTGATCTTCGTCAGTTAATAAATCGAATAGATCAAATGTTTGAGCTGAAGTTATTGCTGCTAAACAAAATTCAGCTGGTGCATTAGCTGTACCAGATTCTGGGGCATCTTCAACTATTATTGTAACTGTGCTACTATTAGAACATCCATTAACATCTGTGATACTATAGGTGAAATTGTAAGATCCGATAGTTAATAATGTTAAATCAATATCATTTCCTGTTAAAGATCCTGATGTATTATCGTCTGACCAAGTTCCACCTGCATCTTCACCTGTTAATTGACTAAATAAATCTAAAGGCGAATTTGCAACTAAATCATTTTCACAAAAAGTTGCTGACATTGGTGTGCCAGTTATAGGCAATGCATTAATAATAACACTTACCGTTACTAAAATATCATCACAACTTCCTATAGCATCTACATCATAAGTAAAATTATAGGTAGCTGGAGTTAATACTGATAAATCGACTGGATTAGAAGTTACTGTTCCTGTATTTTCTGAACCAATATACCAAACACCAGTTTGATCTTCATTTTCTAATAAATCAAATAAGTCAAAACTTGATGAGGCAACTCCCTCACAAAATTCTGGGAAATTAGCTACTGGTGTACCAGACTCTGGAGCAGGCTCTACAGTTATAGTTATTGTTTCAGTATCTGAACAAATCCCATTATCAATCGTATAATTAAAACTAAATGGACTTCCTGTTACTGTTAGTGTAGTAAGATCTAAACTATTTGAAATTGTTATATTACTTGAATCTTTCCAAGTTCCACTATTATTATCTTGAGAACCGTCTAAAGCATCAAATAAATTAAAAGGTGAATTTGCAGCTAAATCATTTTTACAAAAAATTTGATTTATTGCAACACCAGCATTAGGATCTTGTAATACAATAACCTGAATCGTGGTAGATTCTTCTGGACAAGCATTTGGCGATAAGTTTTGAGTATATGTAAAATTATATGTTCCTGGCGTTAGAATAGTCAAATCTATCAGAGATGAAACTACTGGATCTGAACTTGTTAATCCCTGTGTCCATTGTCCATTTGGGTCTTCATTTTCTAATAAAGAAAATAAATCAAAAGAAACAGGTAAACTTGCTTGACAAAAAGATGCAGGATTTAAAACAGATGGAATTCCTGATGATAAAGTTTCAAAAACTGTAATAGATACATTTGAAGTTGCATCAGGACAAGCATTATTACTTAATACAGTATAAGTAAAAACATAGGTGCCTGCTATTGTTAAAGATGAGATATCTACAGTTCCTTGATTTCCATTAGTTGTTGTTATTGGGCCAGTCCAAGTTCCATTTGTATTTGGATTACCAGTTAACTCATCAAACAAATTAAAAGGTGCTGGTAAACTATCATTACAGTATTCCAATGTTGCAGATATTCCAGCATCAACAGGATCATCTATTACAACAGTAACTGCGACTGGATTACTTGTACAGAATACATCATTAATTTGTATATAATAAGTATTACCATCGACTAAATTCGATGTTAGATTTAAAGCTGGCAAAACAGGATTTCCTGACCCATCTAAACTATTATACCAACTAAAATTAGTAGCAGAAGTCCCTGGATTTAAATCACCAACAGTAGGATTATTATCAGAACAAAAAACTTGAGGGTCTACGGGTGATGGATCTATAGGTGCGTTAAAAACACCTACCTGGCCAATTTCTAATTGACTTTTACAACCGCCATTATCAACAAATACTATAAAGTAATTTGTTGCACCGTTAGCAATTATGTCTGTTGGATTAGCTTGATTAGTTAAAGCAAAATCATTATAAACTTCAACAGATCCTCCAGAAGGAATACTTGACTGTAATACATCATCAGTATAAGTTTGTACTGTAGCATTTTCGTTACTACAATAAATTTGGTCAAAATTTTGACCGTTATCATTTACTTGAAAATCTACTGTGATAGATACTCTAGAACCACACGTGCCAGTATTATCATCAATATAATAAATACCTTCTTGTACTAACTGTGTATTGTTAAATGGGCTACCTCCACTTGCAATATTATACCATACAATACCGTTACCATTGTCGATAGCGAAATCAATACTTAGATCAGCAAAAGTATAACCTGAGGCATCACAAATGGGTGGCGGAGTAGAAATGGTAACTGTAGGACATTGTGCATTTAATGATAGTGATGCCCACAGAAATACCATTACAAAGGCAACAAAAGTTTTTGCTATCCTTAAAATGAAATTAGTCTTCATAGATTTGGTTAATTTAGTATTTGTTAATAGCGTCTATTTTGTAAAAAATATTCATGTTGATAATTATAAAAAACTAGAAATAAAATTATCGTCGCAATTTAACAGATTTTTTTGTATTTCGCCGATAAATTTGTATTTTTTTGTATTTTGTCGAATAAAAATGCTTTTAAACGATTAAAGCCCACCTTGAAAGGTGGGCTTTTACTATATAAATTTAAATAATATTAAATACTAATGTTGAAGTTCTTCTTCTCCTTCTTTAAGAGGAATACTCTGTGGAACAAAATCTTCATCATGTCCAGGTTTACTATAATCATAAGCCCATCTATGAACATGAGGTATATCTCCAGGCCAATTACCATGAATATGTTCAACAGGTGTTGTCCATTCTAATGTATTAGATTTCCAAGGATTTTGTTCTGCTTTTTTTCCATAAAACATACTATGAAAGAAATTCCAAAGGAACACTAACTGAAAAACGCCACCGATAACAGCAAATATCGTGATAACTACATTTACATTTGCTAGATCATCAAACAAAGGAAAATTACTATTAGTATAATAACGACGTGGTAAACCAGCCATTCCGATAAAATGCATTGGGAAGAAAACACCATAAGCACTTATAGCAGTTACCCAGAAGTGAACATATCCTAAATTTTTGTTTAACATCTTACCAAACATTTTTGGAAACCAATGATAAATACCTGCAAACATACCGTACAACGCAGATATGCCCATTACTAAATGGAAATGAGCTACAACAAAATATGTATCGTGTACATTGATATCTAGTGCACTATCTCCTAAAATAATTCCTGTTAAACCTCCAGTGATGAAGGTAGATACTAAACCTATTGAGAATAACATCGCAGGATTCATCTGTAAATTACCTTTCCATAATGTGGTAATGTAGTTAAAAGCTTTAACTGCAGAAGGAATAGCAATTAATAGTGTTGTGAAGGTAAATACCGAACCTAAAAATGGATTCATTCCAGAAATAAACATGTGATGACCCCAAACAATAGTAGACAAAAATGCAATAGCTAAAATTGACGCTACCATAGCACGGTAACCAAATATTGGTTTCCTTGAATTTGTTGCTATAACTTCTGAAGTTATACCTAAAGCAGGCAATAATACAATGTATACCTCAGGGTGACCTAGAAACCAAAATAAATGTTCAAATAGAACAGGTGATCCACCTTGGTAATGTAAAACTTCACCTTGAATAAATATATCTGATAAGAAGAAAGATGTGCCAAAACTTCTATCCATTATCAATAATAAAGCAGCAGATAATAATACTGGGAACGAAATTACTCCAATTACAGCTGTTACAAAAAATGCCCATATAGTTAGAGGTAATCTTGTCATAGACATACCTTTTGTTCGTAGATTAATTACTGTAACGATATAATTTAGAGAGCCTAAAAGTGACGAAGCTATAAATATAGCCATAGATACTAACCATAAGGTCATTCCCATACCAGAACCTCCTTGAGCCATTGGTAGAGCACTTAATGGTGGGTATATAGTCCAACCTGCAGCTGCAGGTCCAGCCTCAACAAATAAGGAAATAATCATGATAACACTAGATAAAAAGAATAACCAGTAAGATATCATATTTAAAAAACCAGATGCCATATCACGTGCACCTATTTGTAATGGAATTAAAAGGTTACTAAAAGTACCACTTAAACCAGCAGTTAAAACAAAAAACACCATTAAAGTACCATGAATAGTAACTAATGCTAAATATATGTCTGCATCCATAACGCCATCAGGAGCCCATTTACCTAATAAAGCCTCAAAAATAACGTTAGGTTGTTCTGGCCATGCGAGTTGCATACGCATCATCATAGAAATGACTACTGCTATAACACCCATAATTGTGGCAGTAATTAAATACTGCTTAGCAATCATTTTATGGTCTTGACTAAATATATATTTAGTTATAAACGTTTCCTTATGATGATGTCCGTGGTCGTCTTCGTGAACGTGAGTATCTGCATGTGCTGACATAATCTTATTTCGTTTTCTTTTAAATTAGTTAATTAAAGAATTTTTGAATTGTTTTTGCTCTTTCATCCAAGCATCGTATTCTTCTTGAGTCTCTACTATTATTTTCATTTGCATATTGTAGTGAGATTTACCACAAATCTTATTACATAATAATAAATAATCGAACTCATAACGCTCTAATGCTTCTTCTCCTTTAGCTATTAAAGGTTTACTTTTTTCAACTCTTATGTTATTAATGTTTTGAACCTTTTCAGTCATTTCAGGAGTTTGTCTCATTTCAGCAGTTGTTACAGTAGGTGTAAAACCAAACTGAGTTATCATGCCTGGAACGCAGTTCATTTGTGCTCTAAAATGAGGCATATATGCAGAATGTAAAACATCTTGAGACCGCATTTTAAATAATACAGGTCTACCTACTGGTAAATGTAACTCAGTTGTAATAATATCATCTTGTGCATCTGGATCAGATTCATCTAAACCTAAAATATTAGCACGATCAATATCTATTAAACGCACATTAGCTTTACCAAGAGTGTTATCATCACCTCCATATCTTGCTTTCCAGTTAAACTGTTGAGCATATAATTCAATTACTAGTGGATCGTCACTTTCGTCAACACCCATAATGTTAATCCATGTATTTAATCCATATAATATTAAACCAGCTAAGACTATGACTGGAATGATTGTCCAAATAGCTTCAAGTTTATTATTGTCCGCAAAAAACAAAGCTTTTCTCCCTTTTTCACCTTTATATTTATAAGCGAAATAATGTAGTAAAAATTGAGTTATTGTTTGAACTATGAATATGATTATCATTGATATAATCATCAAATTATCTATAGTAGGTCCATGTTCTGATGCCGAATTGGAGGTTAAAGGTAAATCACCCCATTTTACAAAACAGATTATAGTAATGATATAAATGAACGCTAAAAAGCCAATCATCAAATAACCATTAATCGTATTATCTTTATCGCTAGCAACTTGAGAATTATCGCTTTTAGCCTGAGCTAAATCGAAAATCTTTACCATTTGCCAAATGGCAACTGAAATAAATACTAAAATTATAATTGTTAATAAAGCAGTCATTGTTATCGTTCGTCTTTATATCTTAATTAATAATGAAAATCTTCACTTTCTTTTCTAAAAGGGTAGCCTTTGACAAGTAAAGGTGCTTTTGTTAATGCAGTAAATACTACAAAAATGAATAGACCTGCAAAAAGTATTACTGAGCTAATTTCAGGTATTCCTATAAACCATCTCTCTCCAACTGTAGAAGGCATAATCATGTTGAATATATCTATGTAATGTCCAAATAAAATAACTAAACCAGTCATTACTACAAACCAAGGTACACGTTTGTAATCTGCATTCATTAACATTAATATTGGGAAAACAAAGTTTAAAACAACCATACCTAAAAATGGTAATTTATAATCTTGGAAACGGGTTACAAAATAAGTAACCTCTTCTGGTATATTTGAGTACCATATAAGCATAAACTGAGAGAACCAAAGATAAGTCCAGAAAATACTGAAAGCAAACATAAATTTAGCTACATCATGTAAATGATTCTCGTTTACAAATTCTAAATAGTTTCTAGATTTTAAATAAATAGTTATTAATGCAATAACTGTAATTCCGCTTACAAACATACTTGCAAATACGTACCAACCAAATAGTGTTGAAAACCAGTGAGGATCTACACTCATAATCCAATCCCAAGACATCATGGATTCTGTATAAATAAAGAATACTAAAAACCCAGCAGAAATACGGAACAGTTTTTTAAAATTACTTTTATCTTCTGCAGTATCTTGAGCTATTGAAAACTTACGTGAAAAATGACGGTATAAACTCCACCCTGAAATGAAAATAATACCCCGTATAGCAAACCAACTTATGTTTAAGAATCCTGACTTGCCTTGAATTAGTTTATCATGCTCCACAACTTCTGGATCCATCCATATAAATAAGTTGTAGTGACCTCCTAACCAGCTAGTCCCTGAAGCGATAGCAATAGCTAAAACAATTAAAGCACCTGGTAATAAATAAGAGGTTATTCCTTCCATAACTCTGAAGAGTACGGGAGACCAACCAGCCTGTGATGCTATTTGTATAGCATAAAAAGCTAGAACACCCAAAGCAATCATCATAAAGAAAAATGCAGCTACATAGAGTGCAGACCAAGGTCTGTTAGCTATCTGATGCTGTACATGCTCAACATGTTTTTTATGATCATCCACTTCTGAATGTGCTTCTTTCCCATGAGAACCTTGATTAACATGAGCATCATCATGATATGATTCTACATGGGTAGCATCAACTCCGTGTCCTCCTCCATGATGAAATTCTTCTGCAAGTAAGGTTTCAACTTCTTCAAAAGTTTTATGAGAATCTATAAAACCATATCCAACACCTAATAATCCTAATATTACTAGGAAGATAGAGAATATTTTTAGTTTATTTGAAAATGTATACATATCTATAATAATCTTACTTTTCTAAATCTGATTTCAATTTTAGTACAAATGATACTACTTGCCAACGCTCTTCTTCATTTAATTGGTTAGCATAGCTACCCATGGCGTTTTTACCATAATATATTGTATGATAAATACTCCCTTCATTAATAGCCCTTCCAGCATCATCATAACTAGGTATTCCAAGTATTTTTTCACGTTGAACTAATTTACCTTGTCCATTACCTTTGTTTCCATGACATATACCGCAATATATATCATAAAGCACTTTACCTCTTTCTAAATCTACTTGAGTTGAATCTAGTGGACTATGTAAAGTTGCTTTGGCTAAATCGTAACCTTCCGTAGAATTTTCAATATCAAAAGGAATATATCCTCTTGGTATGGAACCCTCAGCTGGTGTTTGGGCTTCTAACCCGTTTGGAAAGGCAGCTTCACCATAGGTTTCATAACCTGCTGATTCATACATATTTGGCATGAATTGATAGTTTGGTTTTGTGTCTTTTTTACAAGACACGGTAACTAAAACTATTGCTATTACTAATATTTTAATTAAGCTTTTCATATTTATATTAATGGGCTTTATCAACTAAATTAATTTCAACTGCTCCGGTCTCTTTAAGCAAGCTCTCTAATTCTTTTTCATTGCCATGTACAGCAATTTCCATCAAAAAATGATCATCGGTTGTTCTAGGGTCTGGATTTTCAGCTTTTTTAAATGGCCACATTCTACTTCTAAGATAAAATGTAATTACCATTAAATGCGCTGCGAAGAAAACAGTTAACTCAAACATAATAGGAACAAAAGCTGGCATGTTTTCAATATAACTGAAACTTGGTTTACCACCAATATTTTGAGGCCAATCTTCAATCATTATAAAATTCATCATAACAATTGCTACAGTTAAACCTACCAAACCATACATAAAAGCAGTAATGGCAATACGTGTTGGCTCTAATCCCATAGCTTTGTCTAAACCATGAACCGGAAATGGTGTATATATTTCTTCAATATGATATCTTTCTGCCTTAACCTTTTTAACAGCTGACATTAATACATCATCATCGTTATAAATAGCGTGAATTACTTTAGATGCTTCCATTGTCTACGCTTCGTTTTTTGTTTCTTTAATGTTATTACCAGAAGTTCTTTCATCAGCACCAGTACCTACCAAACTCTTACCTGATTCTCTTAAATTCTTATATTTTTCTCCAGAAGATTTTAAAATGGTTTTAACCTCTGCTTGAGCTATTACTGGGAATGTTCTTGAGTATAATAAGAATAACACAAAGAAGAAACCAATAGTGCCTATGAAAATTCCAATATCAACAAAAGTAGGTGAGAACATTGTCCATGAAGATGGCAAATAATCTCTATGTAATGAAGTTACTATAATTACAAAACGCTCAAACCACATGCCTATATTTACAATAATAGAGATAAAGAATGAGAACATGATACTTGTTCTTAATTTCTTAAACCACATAAACTGTGGAGAGAATACATTACAAGACATCATAGCCCAGTATGCCCACCAATATGGTCCGGTTGCTCTGTTTAAGAACGCATATTGTTCATATTCTACACCAGAATACCAAGCAATAAATAACTCCGTAATATAAGCCACACCCACAATAGAACCCGTAATCATAATTACAATGTTCATTAACTCGATGTGCTGTACTGTAATATAATCTTCTAGATTACAAACTTTTCTCATAATAATAAGAAGCGTATTTACCATCGCAAAACCTGAAAATACCGCACCAGCAACAAAATAAGGTGGAAAGATGGTAGTGTGCCAACCTGGGATAACTGACGTTGCAAAGTCAAAAGATACTATAGTATGTACAGATAGAACTAGTGGTGTAGCTAAACCAGCTAAAACCAAAGATACTTCTTCAAAACGTTGCCAGTCTTTTGCTCTACCGGACCATCCAAAACTTAATAAAGAATAAATTTTCTTTTGAAAAGGTTTAATCGCTCTATCTCTAAGCATTGCAAAATCAGGTAATAAACCAGTCCACCAGAAAACTAATGAAACTGATAAATATGTAGAAATTGCAAATACGTCCCAAAGTAATGGTGAGTTAAAGTTTACCCACAAAGAACCAAACTGATTTGGAATTGGTAATACCCAATAAGCCAACCAAGGACGACCCATATGAATAATAGGAAATAAACCGGCTTGTACTACTGAGAAGATTGTCATTGCCTCTGCAGATCGGTTAATTGCCATTCTCCATTTTTGACGGAATAATAAAAGTACCGCAGAAATAAGTGTTCCTGCGTGACCAATACCAACCCACCAAACAAAGTTAGTAATATCCCAAGCCCATCCTACGGTTTTATTTAAACCCCAAGTTCCAATACCTGTAGATATTGTATAAATAATACATCCAATACCCCAAAGAAAAGCGGCTAATGCAATGCCAAAAACTATCCACCATTGCTTATTTGCTTTTCCTTCAACAGGTTTCGCCACATCCACTGTAACATCGTGGTAGGACTTTTCTCCTGTAACTAAGGGTCTTCTAATAGGTGCTTCGTAATGAGACGCCATAATTATATAATTGATTCTTTAATTAGATTTATGCTTCAGTTGTATTTCTCACCTTTGTATGGTACTGCACATTAGGCTTAGTACCAACACTTTCCAATAAGTGATACATACGATCATCTTTTAAAAGTTTTGCAACTTTACTTTCTTTATCGTTAATGTCTCCAAAATTCATTGCACCATTACTACAAGCAGCAGAACAAGCTGTTTGGAATTCACCATCTTTAATTTCACGTCCGTCACGCTTAGCATCTAAAATTGTTTTTTGTGTTTTTTGAATACACATAGAACATTTTTCCATAACACCACGAGAACGTACTACAACATCTGGATTTAAAACCATACGTCCTAAATCATCATTCATGTGATAATCAAATTCATCATTACCAGCATATAAGAACCAGTTAAAACGACGCACTTTATATGGACAGTTGTTTGCACAATATCTAGTACCTACACAACGGTTATAAGCCATATGATTTTGACCTTGACGACCATGAGAAGTTGCAGCCACAGGACAAACAGTTTCACAAGGCGCATGGTTGCAATGTTGACACATTACTGGTTGAAAAGCAACTTGTGGATTAACAGAAGCATTTTCCATTTCACCAAATTCACTTAAAGAGCTTCCTAAACCAGAAATATTATCTTTTTTATCATTATCGCCTTCAAATGATTCTTCAGATGAGTAGTATCTATCTATACGTAACCAGTGCATATCACGGCTACGACGAACTTCTGTTTTTCCAACAACTGGTACATTATTTTCAGCATGACAAGCAATCACACAAGCACCACATCCAGTACAAGCATTTAAATCGATTGCTAAGTTAAAATGATGCCCAATTGAACGATCAAACTCTTCCCATAAATCAACTTCAGGAGAAGTAACAGGCACTTCCTCATGATTTAAAGAAACAACAGGTACAGGATTCCAATATTTTTTATCTTTCGTATTAAATATCTCTAAAGTAGTTTCTTTAATGATATCACCTCTACCCATTAACGTATTATGTAATTGCACTGAAGCAAATTCATGCTCACCAATAGCAGGTTCAATAGTTACGTTTTGTACAGTCTTAAATTCTTGGTATAAAGCATAAGCATTTACACCAGTTTGCATTTCTTCTTTAAGACCTTTAGTTTTTCCATATCCGAATGCTAATCCAACTGAACCTTTTGCTTGTCCTGGTTGAATCATTACAGGAACTTTAATAGTTGTTCCGTTTACAGAAACATTAGCATAACTACCATTTAAAGCCCCATTTGCAACGTGCTTATTCATTAAACCAATGGCATCTGCATCAGCTTTAGAAATAGTTAAGTAATTATCCCATGATGTTCTTGTTAATGGATCTGGAAACTCTTGTAACCATGGGTTATTGGCCTGTTGACCGTCTCCCATACCCACTTTAGTATATAATGTCAACTCTAAACCACCATTTGATTTAGCAGAAGCTAATAGAGCAATTACTGCATTAGATGATGGCGTTTCAGTTTCTTCTGTTGATGTACCTTCAGTTTCAACCGCAATTTCTCCAACAAACACACCATCGTGCAATGCTTTATTGAAAGAGCTGCTTCCTAAAATTGTAGTTCCCCAAGCATTTTTAATATAATCATGATAAGAAACATCGTTTCCTGTCCATTTTAATAAAGCTTCTTGAAATTGTCTTGTATCAAATAAAGGACGAATTGCTGGTTGTGTTAAAGCATAATGTCCTTTCTTCAATTCAACATCACCCCAGGATTCTAAATAATGAGGAACTGCTGCTATATATTGGGTTTCTGAAGATGTTTCATCAACTTTCATTGAAAACGATACAGATAATTCAGTATTTTTTAAACCTTCAGCAAATTCTGAAGCATTTGGTAATGTATAAAGTGGATTAACACCACTCATGATGATAGCTCCAACTCTACCAGCTTTCATATCAGCTATTAACTGTACTACCGCTTTATCACTACCCTGTCTAATTTTTATAGGTGTTGCTTTATCTAAAGCTTTAGAGCCTAAAGATTCATTGATTTGTAAAGCTACTATTTGAGCATTTACATCTTGAATGCCAGTAACTAGTAAACCATTACTACCTGCTTTTTTTAATTGTGAAGCAGCATTTTTTATTACATTTTCAATGTTTTCAGGCAAACCATTTACAGTAACATTGTTTCCTGTAACTAAACTATATAATTTAGCTAAAGCTAATTTTTGTTGTGTTGGCGTTAAGGGAACACGTTTATCTGCATTTGCACCAGTTAAAGACATATTAGACTCAAACTGAATGTGACGAGACATTTTACCGTGATCAGGAACTCTATTTTTAGAATAACCTGAATCGAAACCGCCACCTTGCCAATCAGCTAAAAAGTCTGCTCCAACAGAAACGATTGTCATCGCTTTTGAAAAATCATAATTAGCTAATGCACGTTCACCATACATAGCTTGATAAGCATCTAAAGCAGCAGATTCTGAAATGGCATCATAAACTACATGACGAACATTTCCAAATTTCTCACTAAACTCAGATACTAATTTACTAGTAGATGGACTTGCAAAAGTTTGTGTAAATAAAACAATATCTTTATTTTCAGCAGATAAACTTGTTAATTTTTTAGTTGTTTCTGAATCGAAAGCACTCCAAGAAATGGATTCACCACCTTTTTTAGGTCCTTGAACTCTCAAACTATCATATAATCCAAGAACAGAAGCATTCACCCTAGCATTTGCACTACCATTAGTAGTAGCCATGGTATTATTTTCAATTTTTATCGGACGCCCTTCTCGGGTTTTTACTAAAACGCTTGCAAAATCAAAACCATCAGCAATAGTTGTTGCATAATAATTGGCAACACCAGGAATAATTTCTGTTGGTTGCACTATATAAGGAATTGATTTTTTAACAGGTCCTTCACAAGCTGCTAAAGTTGCAGCTGCAGTACTAAAACCAACATATTTTAAGAAATCGCGACGGGTTGTAGAGGTAGATTCTAAGTTTTCTTTATCACCTAAAAATTCATCCGTAGGGATTTCTGCTACAAACTCGTTTTGTTTTAGCGCCTCAACAATAGAGCTATTTTCGTTTAGCTCTTCAACACTTTTCCAGTATTTCTTGTTTGATGACATATTATATAATTGAATTACTTCTTATTAAATTTATTAATAGTGGCATTTTCCACACTCTAAACCACCCATTTGAGCAGCTGTCAATTCTTCTACACCATACTTCTTAGATAACTCTTCGTGTATTTTAGTGTAATAAGCATTGTCTTTAACATTCACATTAGTCTCTCTATGACAATTAATACACCATCCCATTGTTAAAGATGAATACTGATATAAAACTTCCATTTCTTCAACAGGACCATGACAAGTTTGACATTCTACACCTGCAACCGTTACGTGTTGTGAGTGGTTAAAGTAAACAAAGTCTGGTAAGTTATGAATACGAACCCATTTAACAGGTTGTGTTTCTCCTGTGTATTTTTGCTCAGCATCATCCCAACCAACTGCTTTATATAATTTTTTGATTTCGCCATCGTAAAACTCTTTTGAATATTCCGGAGTTGTTTCTCCGTTGTACTCATATATTGATTTATGACAGTTCATACAAACATTAAGAGATGGAATTCCTGAATGCTTACTAACTCTAGCTGAAGAGTGACAGTATTTACAATCAATACCATTATCACCAGCATGAATTTTATGAGAATAATGAATTGGCTGCACTGGTTGATATCCTTGATCTACACCAATTTGAGATAAATAACCATAAACAAAATAAGCACTTGATAGTAAAAAGAAGATTGCAACAACAATCATCAAGAATTGATTTTGAACAAAAGCTTTCCAAATTGGTGTTCTTTTACTCTCTTCAGGTAAATCAATATTTTGAGCCGATGCAAATCGACGTAATGTTTTATTTACTAAATATAATCCAGTTGCTAATAATATAAACAGAATAGCCAAAGCGCCTAAAATAATATCGTTAGAAAACCCATTGTCTATAGGTGTAACCGGAGATAAAGGAACATTTTCACCATCTCCTGCAGGAGGAACCTTTACTTCAGCTGTATAAGCTAAAATATCATCAATATCCTCATTTGAAAATTGAGGAAAAGCAGTCATTGCCGCACCAGAATACTCGTTATAAATTTTATTTGCGTAAGCATCGCCTGATTTAATAACACCTGCGCTATTTTTTATCCAAGCATAAATCCAATCTCTGTCTAAACCTTCAGCTTCAGCTAAACGTGCTTCTACGTTTCGGAGAGCAGGTCCTGTCATTTTTTTATCTAATTGATGACACGCTGCACAATTGGCATTAAACAATGACTTTCCTTTTGCTGGGTCTCCTTCTTGAGCAGAAAGAGCAGTTGAAAACGATAATAAAATAATTAAGCTGAAACGAAGAAGGTTTATACTTAATTTACGGTGAATCACCTGTCTCATATTATTGGTTAAATTAACTTCTAAACTTTGGTATGATTTTTTCATACAATAATCGAAAAAAATACAGTTAAAAAAATCTCTCGCAAAAGTAATACTTAAAGTCGATTTTAGAAATTTTAGAGAAGTGTTAATTGGTAATTTAGAGGGATTCTAAATAATAAAATAGGCTGCAATTAAGTTTATAACGTATACATTTGTATAAATTAAATTAGAATATGAAACCATTGAAATTGAAAATAAGGATTTTAAGTTTATTATTAACAGGATTTTGCATGTCTTTCAGTTTTTCACAAACTGGTAAAGTTAGCATTAATCAAGACCAAAAAATTACTACATTATTAGAACTTAAAAAGGAAATGAATAAAAATGAAGAAGATTCAGAAAGGTATAAGATTCAAATATATTCTGGAAACCGTGTAGGGGCACAAAATGCTGAAAATGAATTTAAAGATGCTTTTAGTGATTGGCATCCAACTATGCAATATGAAACCCCCAACTTTAAAGTATGGACAGGTAATTTTAGAACACGATTAGAAGCTGATAGAGCTTTAGTTCGTATTAAAAAAACATTCCCAAGTGCTTTTATTTTTAAGCCTAAAAAGAAATAAAAAAATTATTTAATCATAAAAAAAGCGACCAATTTGGGTCGCTTTTTTTAGCATTATTTTTTAGTGGTATTTACTTAAGTTTCTTTTTAACTTCAACTTCATGAAAAGCTTCAATAATATCTCCTATGTTGATATCATTGTAATTTTTAATTTGCATACCACAGTCATAACCTTTTGAAACTTCTTTAGCATCATCTTTAAATCGCTTCAAAGAAGCTAATTCTCCAGTATAAACAACAACACCATCTCTAATTAAACGCACTCCAGAATTTCTGAATATTTTACCGTTAGTAACCATACAACCAGCAATACTACCAATTTTTGTTACTTTAAATATTTCTCTAATTTCAGCAGTACCAGTAATTTCTTCTTTAAGCTCTGGAGATAACATACCCTCCATAGCGTCTTTAAGATCATTGATTGCATCGTAAATAATAGAGTACGTTCTGATATCAATTTCTTCTTTATCTGCAATCATTCTTGCATTTCCAACTGGTCTTACATTAAATCCTACTATAATCGCATCAGAAGCCGAAGCTAACAATACATCACTTTCGGTAATTGCACCTACTCCTTTATGTAAAATATTAATTTGAATTTCTTCAGTTGATAATTTTTGGAAAGAATCTGTTAATGCTTCAACGGAACCATCAACATCTCCTTTAAGAATAATATTCAACTCTTGGAAATCACCTAGAGCTATTCGACGACCGATTTCATCAAGTGTAATATGACGTTGGGTACGAACGGATTGCTCACGTTGTAATTGAGCACGTTTAGCAGCTATTTGTTTTGCTTCACGCTCATCTTCAAACACACTGAATTTATCACCTGCTTGAGGTGCACCATCTAAACCTAATATAGACACCGGTGTTGAAGGTCCTGCACTAACAACATCATGTCCGCGTTCATCATGCATAGCTTTAACTTTTCCACTGTGCTGACCCGCTAGTACATAATCACCTACACGTAAAGTTCCTGCCTGGACTAATATTGTAGATACGTAACCACGTCCTTTATCCAAGAATGCTTCAACTACAGTCCCTTTTGCTGGTTTATTTGGATTTGCTTTTAGCTCTAATAATTCGGCTTCAAGCAATACTTTTTCTAATAATTCTTTTACTCCTGTACCAAACTTAGCAGAAATATCATGCGATTGAATTTTTCCTCCCCAATCTTCTACTAACAAATTCATTTGTGCTAATCCTTCTTTAATTTTTTCTGGATTAGCATCTGGTTTATCAATTTTATTGATTGCAAAAACTATTGGTACTCCAGCAGCTTGCGCATGAGAAATTGCCTCTTTTGTTTGTGGCATAATGTCATCGTCAGCCGATGCTACAATAATCGCAATATCAGTAACTTGGGCTCCACGTGCACGCATTGCTGTAAAGGCCTCGTGACCAGGTGTATCTAAAAAAGCTATTTTTTGACCACCTTCTAACTCAACACCATAAGCACCAATGTGCTGTGTAATACCACCTGATTCGCCAGCAATTACATTTTCTTGACGAATGTAATCTAGAAGCGATGTTTTACCATGATCTACATGACCCATAACAGTTACAATCGGAGCTCGAGGCAATAAATCTTCTGGTCTATCTTTTACAATCTCTATTGATTCTTCAATTGATGCTGTTACAAATTCTACTTGATAACCAAATTCATCAGCAACAATAGATAGGGTTTCAGCATCTAAACGTTGGTTCATGGTAACCATCATACCAAGGGACATACAGGCTGAAATAATTTGAGTTACACTAACATCCATCATTGTTGCAACTTCACTTGCTGTTACAAACTCTGTTACTTTAAGTATTTTGCTTTCAGCTGCTTCTATTTGCTGATCTATTTCAGATTGTTCTCTGTGTTGGTCTCGTTTATCCCTTCTATACTTAGCGCCTTTTCCTTTAGCAGATTTTCCTTGAAGTTTCTCAAGAGTTTCACGTACTTGCTTTTTAACATCCTCTTCACTAGGTTCTTCTTTAGGTGTATTTCTGCGCCCTTGACCTGGCGCTCCTGATCCTGCTGGCTTAGCTTTAAACCTGTCATTACCCCCAACCACTGGTCTTTTACCAGCTTCTCTGTTATTATCTTGAGGAGTCCCACCAGCCTTACTAATTCGACGGCGTTTCTTTTTATTTGCAGATGAAGCATCACCAGGTTTAGCTTCTGGTTTTTTGTCTTCTTTCTTTTTCTTAGGCTTATTAAACTGAGATAAATCTATTTTATCACCAGCTATAGTAGGACCAGTTAGCTTTTTGTATTTAGTCTCAACTTTTTCATCTGAAGAAATTAACTCTCCATCTATCAAAATTTGTTCTTCCTTAGATTTTGGTTTTGATACTTCCTTTGGTTTTTCTTCAACTTTAATAGGTTCTGGAGTAACCTCTATTGTCTTAGGAGCTTCTTCAACAAATTTTGGAGCCTCTTCTTTTACAGGTTGTGGTTCAACTTGAATTTTCTTTGGTTCTAAATCAATTTTTCCTACCTGTTTAGGTCCTGTTAATGTTTTAGTTGCTTTCACAACTTCTTCTTGTTGGGCTTTCTCTATAGCTTCTTGAACTTTTTGCTTAGCCTCTATTTCTTGTTCACGTTTTAAACGTAAATCTTCTTTTTCTTTTAGCTTAGCCTCACTTACTTCTTGCGATTTAACTTTTTTATTAGCATCCGTCTCGAACTCATCTGATAGCATTTTATAAGTTGCTTCAGAAATTTTCGTAGTTGGGCGCTTCTCTATTTCTACACCTTTGGAATCTAAAAATTCCACGGCACGATCTAAAGAGATGTTAAGCTCACGTAATACTTTATTTAATCTTATTGTTTCAGCCATAAATTGCCTTTAAAATACTAAATATATGTTATTCTTCGAATTCTTCCCTTAAAATTCTAATAACGTCGTTAATTGTTTCTTCTTCTAAATCAGTTCTTTTAACTAAATCTTCAACCTCTTGTTCTAAAATACTTTTAGCTGTATCTAATCCAGCTTTACTAAATTCATCAATTATCCATGATTCAATTTCATCAGAAAACTCTCTTAATTCAACATCTTCTTCGGCACCTTCTCTAAATACATCTATCTCATAGCCAGTTAATTGACCAGCTAAACGAATGTTATGACCACCTCTGCCAATAGCCTTACTTACTTCTTCTGGTTTTAAAATAACCTCAGCACGTTTAGTTTCCTCATTAATTTTTATTGAAGTTACTCTTGCTGGACTTAAAGCTCTAGTAATGTATAATTGTAAATTATTTGTGTAATTGATAACATCAATATTTTCATTTCCTAATTCACGAACAATACCATGTATTCTTGAACCTTTCATTCCTACACAAGCACCAACCGGATCGATTCTATCATCGTATGAATCAACAGCAACTTTAGCTTTTTCTCCTGGAATTCTAACTACATTTTTAATAGTAATTAAACCATCAAAAACTTCTGGTATCTCTTGTTCAAAAAGCTTTTCTAAAAACTTTGGTGAACTTCTGGACATTATAATTGTTGGTTTAGCGCCTTTAAGCTCTACACTGTCGATAACACCTCTTACATTATCTCCTTTTCTAAAAAAATCAGAAGGTATTTGTTTATCTTTTGGTAAAATAACTTCATTACCTTCATCATCTAGTAAAATAACAGCTCGATGACGAATATGATGCACTTCAGCTGTATAAATTTCACCAACTAGATCTTTAAATTGCTTGTAAATTATAGTATTATCGTGCTCATGGATTTTAGATATTAAATTTTGACGTAATGCTAAAATAGCACGTCTTCCTAAATCTATAAGCTTCACTTCCTCTGAAACATCTTCACCTACCTCAAAATCTGGCTCAATTTTTCTAGCTTCAGATAAAGAAATTTCTTGATTTGGCTCTTCTACTTCACCATCAGCAACTACCACTCTGTTTCTCCATATTTCCAAATCCCCTTTGTCAGGATTTACAATAATGTCAAAATTGTCATCATCACCATATTTCTTTTTTAAGGCACTTCTAAAAACGTCTTCTAAAATAGCCATCAACGTTACTCTGTCAATTAACTTATCGTCTTTGAATTCAGAAAAAGATTCAATTAACGCGATATTTTCCATAACTCTTTTTGAATTAAAATTTAATCATAACTTTTGCTTCTACAATATCTTGGTAAGCGATTTCCGCTTCCTTTTTTATAGTTACTTTACCTTTGCCAACAGCCTTAGGTTCTCTAACTTTCCACTCTAAAATAATATTTTCATCTGTTGCTTTAGTAAGTTTTCCTTCTAATTTATTAGTGGTTGTTTTTACCTCAAGCGTTCTTTCAATATTCTTTTTGTACTGTCTTATATGAATTAATGGAGCTGTAGCTCCGGCAGACATAACTTCTAAAGAAAAATCGTCCTCTTCTCTATCTAAATTGTGCTCAATGGCTCTACTAATAAACATACAATCTTCAACCAAAACTCCATTGTCACCATCAATAACTACTTTAATGTGATTATCAGTTAGTAAAGAAAAATCAATAAGAAATAAGTCTTGTCTTTCTTCTAATGCTGTGTTAAGTAAATTTGTAACCTTGGTTTTAAACATTTTTAGTATAAAAAGAGGGGACTTTTTGTCCCCTCATATCTTTAAATTCGCCTTTCAACGGTGCAAATATATAATATTTTATTGATTTCTAAAGGAATATTTCATAAATTTAGATACGCCTTAGTTTTAAAAAATTAAATAGATTAGGTCAAAAAACAAAGAAAAATTAAAACTTATTCAAACAAATAAGTTATTAACGAAACTATAAATTAAGACAACCCTATGAAAAGAATATTAGTCCCAACAGATTTTTCTGAACAAGCAGAAAATGCTTTAAAAGTAGCCGCTCAATTGGCAAAAAAACATGATTGTGAAATTTATATAATTCATGTGATTGAAATCCCGCTTCAAGAAATTGATGCTCTAAATTCTTACAGCAAAATGCCTGAAGCCGTTTTTTTATGAAACTAGCCCATCAGAAATTTGAAAAACTTAAAAACAAAGAATACCTTAAAGGTATAATTGTTAATGAAACTGTAGATTTTCAAGAAATATTTAAGGGTATTTTTCATGTTTGTAAAAAACATGATATCGACTTAATTGTTATGGGTTCTAATGGCGCAAGTGGCTTAAGAGAAATGCTTATTGGGAGCAACACAGAAAAAGTAGTTCGCACATCTGAAACCCCTGTATTGGTGATTAAAAACGAGCAAAAATTATTTAAGGTAACTGATTTTGTATTTGCCTCTGACTTTAAAGATGAAAGTAAAACAAGCTATTATAAAGCTGTAAAATTTGCTATTGCTTTTGGTGCTAAATTACATTTACTAATGGTTGTTACTCCAGCTAAATTTTTAATTACAAGCGATGCTGAAAAAAGAATTAGAGAGTTTGCTACTTCTTACAATTTTAAAAATTACAGTGTAAACCTATATAACGATATTTCTATTGAAAAAGGAATCATGAACTTTTCTCAATTTATAAATGCAGATTTAATTGGCATGAGCACTCATGGCAGACAAGGAATTTCTCACTTTTTTAATGGCAGTATTAGTGAAGATGTGGTAAACCATTCCAAACGCCCTGTAATTACTTTTAAGATTTAATTGCTTTTGAGTTAACGCTTGCATTAAAAATCCTTTTGTTTTTTCGAAAGATTAAAATGGAAAGACCGATCCAATGGGTAACCCTAAAAATAAAAAACCCTAACTTATATGGTTAGGGTTTATCAATTTAAGTTGGCTTACTAGGGCTCGAACCTAGACTCTTCTGGACCAAAACCAGACGTGTTGCCAGTTACACCATAAGCCAATGTGTAATTGAGGGTGCAAATTTATAACAAAGTTTTATTTTCGCAAGCATTTTTTTAAAAAATAATCTTGAAAACTTAACGTTTACTTAAAAACATTTGAAGTAACGTATTTATTGTTAAATTCGCCAAAGCAAATAAACATAGTTTTTATGGTACAATTCAACTTTAAAAAATGGAATACACTACTGGGTTGGTTCACTTTTTTAATAGCACTTATTACATATAGTTTAACCGTAGAGCCAACGGTAAGTTTTTGGGATGCTGGTGAATACATTTTAACAGCATCAAAATTACAAGTAGGGCATCCTCCTGGAGCTCCTTTATTTCAAATGATGGGTGCGTTTTTCTCAATTTTCACCTTTGGAAATAATGAACTTATTGGATGGATGATGAATATGATGAGTGCTGTTTCTAGTGCCTTTACTATTTTATTCATGTTTTGGACCATTACAATGTTATTAAAAAGACTATCAAATAGTAAAGATTTATCACAATCAAAAGCAATTGCTATTTTAGGAAGTGGTTTAGTTGGTAGTTTAGCATTTGCTTTTACTGATTCGTTTTGGTTTAATGCAGTTGAAACGGAAGTTTATGCTATGGCAACTTTAATAATGTCTGTTTTATTTTGGCTTGGTTTACGTTGGGAACAAGACTTGGATAAACCAAGAGGAAATCGCTGGCTTATTTTAATAGCTTTTGTTATTGGTTTATCATTTGGAGTACACTTTATGGGGCTTTTAACCATTCCTGCTATTGGTCTTATTTATTATTTTAAAAATTATAAAACTGTTACTATAAGAAACTTCATTATAGCTAATCTAGTTTCTGTAGCTGTTTTACTTTTCATTTTTAAACTTTTGGCTCCAAATATTCTGAAAATATTTAGTGTTTTTGAGATATTTTTTGTTAATACTGTTGGCCTTCCTTTTAATTCAGGGTCTATTATAGCTGGTATTGTTTTAATAGCAATTATCAACTTATCACTTAGATATACTAGAAAAAAAGAATATGTGCATTTAAATACTGCTATTCTTTGTGTAACTTTTGTAATTATCGGGTTTTCTACTTGGCTTATGCTACCAATTCGAGCCAATGCCAATGTAGTCATTAATGAAAATAATCCGTCAAGTGCTAGAGAACTATTAGCTTATTATAACTTAGAGCAATACCCTGAAACACATTTGTTTTATGGCCCTCAATTTACTGATCAATATGCGTATTTAGATGAAAACAACCCTTATATAGATGATAAACCTAAATATGAAAAAAATCATGAAAAAGGTGAGTATGTTGTTGTAAACGATTATAAGAACGCTAAACAAAACTACAACTCTAAACATGCATCCATCTTACCACGAATGTGGAGTGCGGAACATGCGGAAAATTATATGATGTTTTCTGGGTTTTTAGATTTTAAACTAAAACCTGACTATCAAATGGAAAATGAACTGCGAACAGCAGTTTCAAATTTTAAAAATGATGTTGCTCAAGGAAATGTTGATTATGAAGATTACAATAACTTTTTAAAGCGTTTTAAACAATACATTGATATTGAAAAACCATCCTTAGCAAGTAACATTGCTTACATGCTTGAATACCAATTAGGATATATGTACTGGCGGTATTTTATGTGGAATTTTGCTGGAAGACAAGATGATATTCAAGGTAGATATGATAATCATGGCAACTGGATAACCGGCATAAAACCATTGGATGAATGGCATCTAGGAATATCTCAGGATAATTTACCAGGAGACGTAAAAAATAACAAAGCTAGAAACAGCTACTACTTGTTACCCCTAATTTTAGGGCTAATTGGCTTCTTTTTCCTTTTCAATAAAGACAAAAAACTATTTTGGATTATGCTTGTGTTTTTCCTTTTTACAGGCATTGCAATACAAGTTTACACCAATGTGCGACCATTTGAACCTCGTGAGCGTGATTACTCAGTAGTTGGCTCATTTTACGTGTTTGCTCTTTGGATTGGTTTTGGCGTTTTTGCCATCTATGAAGTATTAAAAAAATACGTACCAAAAAAATTAGCAGCATCAGCCATCACCTTCGTGTGTTTAATATTAGTACCTACAATTTTGGCAGCAAATAACTGGGATGATCATGATAGATCAGGCAAATACACAGCGAATGCTATGGCCAAAATGTATTTAGATTCTTGCGCAGAAAATGCCATTCTGTTTACCATAGGTGATAATGATACATTTGCCTTATGGTACGCTCAAGAAATTGAGAACTACAGAACAGATGTTCGGGTGGTTAATACTAGCTTATTCCAAACCGATTGGTATATAGACCAAATGAAGCGTAAAGCTTATGAAAGTGATCCTGTGCCATCGCAATTATCTCATGATTTGTATAAATATGGAACAAACGATTACATAATTATACAACCCGTTATTAAAGACACGTTAGAAGTAAAACAGTTTTTAGATTTTGTTGCCAGCGATAATCCAAGAACAAAATACAAATATGTACTACAACAACAAGAGGTAGATTTATCTCAAGTAAGAAGCCAAGATTTAAACGCAACTTACATGCCTACTCCATATTTACGAATTCCAGTAAACAAAGAAAATGCCATAAAATCTAGGATTGTAAAACCTAAAGATGCGGATAAAATAGTTCCATACATTGATATAAAAGTGGATGGTGGTGCTTTATATAAAAATAGATTATTGATGTTGGATATCGTTGCCAACAATGATTGGAAACGCCCTATTTATTTCACAGGTGGAAGCTTTGGCGACGATGATTATATTTGGATGAAAGACTATTTACAATTAGATGGGATGTGTTACAAATTAGTCCCAATAAAAACACCTGTAGATAAAGCAAATCCTTTTGATATGGGGCGTGTGGATAGTGATTTAATGTATGAAAAAGTAAAAAAATGGGATTGGGGAAATAGCGGTAGTCCAGATATTTATCATGATGTTGAAACCCGTAAAAACTCGATTACGTATCGTGGTAATTTAGCGCGTTTAACAGAAAAATTAATAAACGAAGACAAACTAGATAAAGCTGAAGAAATTGCAGACATAGCAATGGATAATATGCCTGTAGAATATTTTGGTTATTACACGCTTCTAGAACCATACATAACTGCTTATTACGAAGTTGGAAATAAAGAAAAGGCGCAAAGTTTATTCAAAGAGGTTGCTAAAAAATATCAAGAAAATTTAACATACTACGGTAGTTTAAAAGTTGAAAATCAAGAGCGTTTATTTGAAGATATTTATACCGATATCCAAAGATATAAAGGGCTAATAGATGTTTTACTTGAATATGATATCGAATTTGCTAAAGTTGAAGGCGATGTTTTCAATAATTATCTTAGAAGTTTTAAACACTTTTATGGTGGCGACCCTGATGAGGATGAAATAAGAACAGAAAAAGATATTCCTGTTGGTTCTAGTATGCAATTAGATACAATTAACTAAAAGGCAAAAGGCATGACCTTTACACCAATAAAAACACCTATAGTTGCTAAAAAATTATTTTCAAACTATATTTGGGATATTCCAACGAACGAAAAAGTGGTTTATCTAACTTTTGATGATGGACCAACACCAGAAATAACAAATTGGGTATTAAATACTTTAAAACAGTACCAAGCAAAAGCTACTTTTTTTTGCATTGGTAATAATATTGAAAATCATCCAGAGATATTTCAAGATATATTTAATGATGGTCATTCAATAGGCAATCACACCAACAACCATATCAGGGGTTGGAAAACTAATTCAAAAGCCTATTTAAATAATGTAAGTGACGCTGAGGAAATAATAAAAAAACAAGCCTCATCAACTAATCTTTTTCGACCACCTTATGGACAAATTACACCTAAACAAGGAAAGAACCTCATCGAATTAGGTTATAAGATTATTATGTGGGATGTATTATCGTTTGATTGGGATAAAAACATAACTCCAGAAACTTGCCTTAATAATGTAATTTCAAAAACAACTAATGGAAGTATTATTGTTTTTCACGATAGCATCAAAGCATCAAAAAATATGCAATACGCATTACCAAAAATTCTTCAATATTTTAGCAACAAAGAATACCAGTTTAAGGCTTTAAGATTTTAAACGTATTGTTGAATAATTCCAATAAGAGTATTCGCATCTTGAGCACCACTTTGTCGCCATTTCATTTCACCATCTTTATAAATAATTAAAGTTGGTAAAGTTTTTACACGCAAAGCTTCCGCTAATTCTTCGTTTTTCTCTACATCAATTTTAATAACCTTAGCTTTATCGCCTAATGCTGCAGCTACGTCTCTTAATATAAGATGCATTGATTCAGATTGATCATTCCATTCTGTGTAGAAATCTAATAAAACTGGAACATCAACATCTATAAGTTCACCAAATTTTGACATACTTAATTATTTTTGAGTCATATTGACTATTACAAATATAGTATTTCTTACTAATTATGCGTTATTTACACCTTTTTTAAGCTCTATTACAGTGATTTCTGGCCAAATACCAACTCGTCCAGGAAATGCTAAATATCCAAAACCTCTATTTACATTTATATATTGACCCATTTCTTTATAAATTCCTGCCCAATATTTATAACGCCATTTTACTGGACTCCATTTAAACCAACCTGGTATTTCAATTCCAAATTGCATCCCGTGGGTATGACCACTTAATGTTAAATGATAATGATAATCATCTTTAATTACTTCTTTTTCCCAATGAGATGGGTCATGACTCATCAAAATTTTAAAATCTTTTTTATCAATATTTTTTGATGCTTTTTTTAAATCTCCAGCTTTTTTAAAACCTCCAGCACCCCAATTTTCGACACCAACTAATGCAATACGTTCGCCATCTTTTTCTAAATAGCGACTTTCATTTAGCAATAAATTAAAACCAATATCCTTTTGTATACTTTTTAAGTGCTTTAAATTTTGATCTTTTTCTTCTTCAGAATCCCAACTCACATAATCTCCATAATCATGGTTTCCTAAAACGGAGTACATCCCATCTTTAGCTTTTAATTTCCCGAAAATAGAGGTGTAGGGAAGTAGCTCATCAGCTTTATTATTAACAATATCACCTGTAAATAGGATAACATCACTAGCCTGTTGGTTAATCAAATCAACAGCATATTTAACTTTATCTATATTATCAAAACTACCTGAATGAATATCACTTATTTGAGTGATTTTATAACCATCAAAAGCTGTAGGTAAATCTTCAAAATGCAATGTGTATTTTAAAACTTTATAGTTGTATTTCCCTTTATAAAGTCCGAAAATAATAGAAGCTAACGGAATAGCTGCTACACCTAAAGCTAGTTTACTAATAAATTGTCGTCTGGAAGCAAAGTAATTTCCTTTAGCCATATCACCTTCTATAAAAAACCTATAAATGGCTAACGGAACACGAACTATATCTTCTGTAAACATGCTTATTAAAAGAACCATTTTTGGTACTAAAATGGCTATCAAAAAACCAAAAGCATACGCATTGGTGTGAGAAAAACCATCTCGCCTATTAAACCCGTAGTAATTAAAAACAAAATTTCCGAGTATTAACGCAGTAACGACCCAGTACCCTATATGAAAGCAATTATTTTTTGTAACTGTTTTAAATGCCTGAAATGCATAAAAATCGCCAACAATAAAAATAACTAGAAAAATGATCCATCTAAGCATGCCTTTTTTTAATCAAAGATAATAGTATTATAGCTTATTCAGTAAAAGTCAATCTTATTTAACGAAACGTTAAGGTTGTTTAAGCAATTGATTTAGTGATTTAATTTTTAAATCGCTTAAACTTAAAGCTTCCGTTTTAAAATTAATAACCTGTTTTTGGTTGGGTAATAAATCAAAAAAATTATCGCTAAAATGCCCTTTGTTGTCTGAAAATAAAAATACATCCTTTTGAAGTGTTTTTGAAAATAATTCAATTGAAAAACCATTTTCGGATTTTGTAATCTTTTGAAGAATGTCTGATTCAATAAGTTTTAAATCTTTTGGTTTTACGAAATAGAAATAACGTATTTCTTTATTAAATTTTGAAATTAATAACACCTCATCTTTATTAAAACTAAGTGTTTTTAGATCTAATTGATATTTAATATTACTAGAATTTTCGTCAACAGAAATCTCTTTAATGTCAGTCCAAATTTGATTACCCGAAAAATCTAAAATTTCTAACGATAATTTACTAGAATAGGTTTGTAAATCATCATTAACAATATATACATTTAAATTATCTCCATTTGTTTTTGGTGATATAAGAACGTCTTTAAAGCTGCGTTTTGCTTTGTAATGTAAGGCTTTCCAATTACCAAAAAAATCAATACTAGACCACGAGACAACTGGCCAACAATCGTTAAGTTGCCAATACACGGTTCCCATGTTATAAGGTTTCGCTCTACGTTGGGATTCAATGCCTTTGGTAATTCCATAAGCTTGAAGTAATTGGCTTACATAAACATAATCTTCTGGATTTGTTGGAACAGGAAAATCGCGTTGCATGTAATCTTCAACTAATTGAAAACCTCTTGAATGTTTTTGGTGTGTTTTAAACACATCTGAAGTAATATTTATAGTATCATTTTGATTGATATATTTGATAGCCTCGTAACTAGGAAATGACTGAAAACCAAACTCACTCATAAAACGCGGTACGTTTTCTTCTAAATACTCAAAAGGGAACGCATCGTGCCAAATCCACCAGTCGTGTGCATCTCCTTCGGTTTTATATTTTGGGTTTCCTCTCCCATATTTTGGAGAACTTTCCCAATAATTAGTATTAGAATATTGATTAACTGTTTTTGGTAAAATAGAATCAAATACTGCTAAATAATCGTTCCAAATAGCTTCTTTCTCTTTCTTACTCCTACCCGATTGCCAACCCCAACGATGCCAACCCTCGCGACTCTCGTTATTGCCACACCACAGCGCAATACTTGCATGGTTTTGTAAGCGTTTCACTTGCTCTTCTGCTTCAATTTTTACATTCTCTAAAAAGGTTTCATCTCCAGGATACATCGCACAGGCAAACATAAAATCTTGCCATACTAGAATTCCTTTTTCATCACATAAATCGTAAAAAATAGTGTTCTCATAAATGCCACCTCCCCAAACTCTTAGCATATTCATGTTAGCATCTGCAACATCGTTTAGTAAATTATCATAATCTGCATCTGAAACTTTGTTTTGCATACTGTTTTGAGGAATGTAATTTGCTCCTTTAACATAAACCGGAATATCGTTGACTTTAAAATAAAAGGATTCTCCGATACTATCTTTTTCTGTAACCAATTCTATGGTTCTAAACCCTTTTTTTATTGAGATACTATCTAAAATAGTATTGCCCTCTTTAATAAGAACTTTGATGTTATACAAATAAGGTTCTCCGATGTTGTGGGGCCACCATTTTTTTGGATTCCTAATTTTAAAATTAAAAGTGTCCCTCTCATTTAAATTGAAATCTCGATATTGATTTGTTAATGTGTCATTTATAAACAACTCTAAATCATATGCTACATTTTCTTCTGAGTTTGTTTCTAAAATCAGACTCATTTCAGCAATTGAATCTGTTAAAGTAATTTGATTTAAGTATAAATTTTCTGTTTTAAAATCATCCCAAACAATTAACTCTAAAGGTTTCCAAATACCAGCTGTATTCAATTTTGGTCCCCAATCCCAACCGTATTGAAATTGGGCTTTTCTGGTGTAAATTCGGTTACCCTCGGGTAAATTATAAAGCGAATTTGCCTTAGCAACTTCTTCATATTTTGAAGTAGATTTAAATATGATTTTCATCTCATTTACTAGTTTTAAAATAGATTTTACATCTATTTTAAATCCCCTAAAAGCATTGTTACTTTTTAAAATAATATTATCATTTAAAATAACTGTTGCGTAAGTATCTAAGCCTTCAAAATTAAGTTCTATGTGCTTTTTTTGAAGTATTTTTTCATCAAGTTTAAAAGTGGTTTTGTATTCCCAATCGACTTCAGAAACCCAATATAAACTATCAATATTATTCCCAATAAATGGATGTTTAATTAAATTGTTGTCTAATAAATCTGAAAATACATCTCCTGGAACAGTTGCTGGATTCCAAAGCGTATCTTCCACTTTTTTAAATTCCCAATTTTGATGAAGTTGAATTGTTTTTGGTCCCTTATATTTTAGCTGACAACTAAATAAAAAAATGATAATAAAAAAACTTAAAATATATCTCATTCTTTCATGCTTTTTAAAATAGATTGTATCGTTGAAACATCAGAAACGGTCTCGTATATAGTTTCAAAAAAAGAGTTTTTGTTTGTAGTTTTTTTGATTTTTGAAGCAGAAGTATGCACCTCATAAAAACCTGAATCTTTAAAAAGTTTTACATTATTTTGATTAATACCACTTCCAGGTAAAATAGTGAGTTTCCCTTTTGCTGATTTTTGTAATTTTTTTAATAAATCGATGCCAGTTTCTGCTTTTAGTTGTTGTCCTGAAGTTAAAATCCTATCAACTCCCAATGTTTTTAATTCCTCTAATGTTGCCATTGGATTTGGCACACAATCAAACGCACGATGAAAGGTGAATTGCAATGGTTTAGACAAATTTACCAATACTTTTGTTCGCTCAATATCTAAAGAATTATCTTCATTTAAAACCCCAGAAACAATACCTGAAACCCCTAAATCTTTACATATTTGAATGTCTTTTTTTATGATTTCAAACGCATCATTTGTGTAATTAAAGTTCCCGCTTCGTGGTCTAATTAAAACAAATATTTCAATAGATAATTCATCAACCACTTTTTTAATTAAACCATAACTTGGTGTAATACCACCAACTGATAATTCAGAACATAATTCAACACGATGTGCCCCTGCTTCTTGTGCATTTTTTGCAGATTGAAATGAATTTGCGCAGATTTCTAACTTCATAATTAATTGATAATTATTTCATCTATGAAGGTCCATGCCTTTTGTCCAGCTCCTTGATTACCTTCTCGTATAATCCCATAACTTGGGATTTTAAACTTAATATATCTTGCTTTAATATTGGTTTCTTCTTTTAAGTTTGTAATTAAATCATTTTGATTTTTGTTGTTATAACTAGAGGTGATTTTATCTGAATCTAGTTCAATTTGGACTTCTTTAGGCGCATAAATCCATTGTCCGTTTCCATTATGAAATCTAGTTTCAATAGAATTTATTTGGATATCCTCACCTAAATCAATTTCAATCTCTAAATCTTCTCCCCAAAAACCTAACCATTCTTTATCACCATATCTGGTGTCGCTACCTGAAACACCATTAATTAATCCCTCTACTCCACTACCAGAATAGGATGTGTGAGGTGCTCTATTAATCGTTATTTTTTTACCAACCGCTTTATGCTTATTGATGGTTTGCTTAAAAACATTACCCAGACGTTCATTTTGATTAAAAACAGCTGCTTTAATAGTAATACTCTCTGATATTGGAATCTTTGATATGTAAATTTCTGAGTTCACATTTGGTTCTGAATCATCAATAGTGTACCTAATAATTTTATCTTTTATTAATGTTTTTAAACTGATGTATTGTTGCTTATTTTCATTAGATAAATCACTTTCAATTTCATACAAATGATTGGCGTAATTGTAATTTAAAATATCTAATCGCTTGTTAAACACTTCTAATCTTGTAGCAAAATTTTCATAGTTTTTGTTTTCGTTACGAGACCAAATCACTTCACTCATCGCTATAACCCTTGGAAGCATCATGTACTCAACCTGATTAGACGTTGACATGTATTCTGTCCATATATTACCTTGAGCACCAATAATGTATTTTGCTTCTTCCTCGTTTAATTCTTCTGGAATCGGATTAAAATGATATACTTTTTCTACTGGTAAATAGCCTCCAATTGCTAATGGTTCATCATCTGAATCTGATTGGTAATAATCAAAATAGCAATGTGATGTTGGCGTCATTATAACATCATGTTTTTGTTTGGCAGCCTGAATCCCACCTTCTATTCCGCGCCAAGACATCACGGTAGCGTTTGGAGCTAATCCACCTTCTAAAATCTCATCCCAACCTATAATTTGTTTGCCATTACTATTTAAATAGGTTTCCATTCTGGTAATAAAATAGTTTTGCAACTCATGGGTATCTTTTATACCTTCTTCTTTTATTTTTTTATGACAAACTTCACAAGCGTTCCATCGTGTTTTTGGAGCTTCATCACCACCGATATGTATGTATTTACTTGGAAACAATGTAATCACTTCATCTAAAACATCTTCCAAAAATTTGAAAACCTCGTCATTTGTACAATAAATATCCTCAAAAACGCCCCACTTTGTGGCGACTTTAACCTGTTCTCCTTTACAACCTAAATATGGATATGCAGCTATTGCTGCTTGTGCATGTCCAGGCATTTCAATTTCTGGAATCACATCAATTGCTCTGCTTTTAGCATAAGCTACTATTTCTTTAACTTCATCTTGCGTGTAAAATCCTCCGTAATGTTTCCCATCAAATTGGTGAGGTTGATCACTGTAATGACCAATTAAAGTTTCGTCTCTAAACGCTGAAACTTCTTGTAGTTTAGGATATTTTTTTATTTCTATACGCCACCCTTGATCATCTGTTAAATGCCAATGAAATGTGTTAAACTTAAGCATCGCGATCACATCTAAATACTTTTTAATAAAATCAACTGAGTAAAAATGTCTTGCTACATCCAGATGCATACCTCTGTAAGCAAATGCAGGTTTATCTTTTATCTCTAAACATTTTATAGCTATTGGTTTATTAAACACCTTTTGCCCTTCTATTTCAGGTGGCAATAACTGTCTTAAAGATTGAATGGCATAAAAAGCACCTGCATCTGTTTTTGCTTTAATTGAAATTTTGGTTGGTTCAATTAATAATGTATAAGACTCATCATTACTGATGGTTTCATCCATAGTAAACCCAATACTATTAGCCTCTGCTTTTCCTTTAATTTTACTGCCTAAAAACCCTTTTAAAAACGTTTCACTAACATCAAAATTGGTTTGATTAAATATTGTTGTATTGATGTTTAAAAGGAAAACACCTTCCGAAATATTTAATGTCTCAGGAAATGGAATTATACTAGGCTCTAATGGTTCTAGCGCTTTTCTATTACAAGAAAAAAAATAAAGGGTAATAAGTACTAGTAATAGAATTTTTTGATGCTTCATTATTTAATTATCTTAGGCGCGTATAAAAATACCACTCTAATTTATGAAATTGAAATTTACAATTATATTTATAGTATTTTCTATTTTAACTTCATGTAAAGACGCCTCAAAAGCAGTAATACCTGCCAAGAAAAATATACCTTTAATTTCTTATGTTAATCCATTTATTGGTACTGGCGGACATGGTCACACATATCCTGGAGCAACTATGCCTTTTGGAATGATGCAACTAAGTCCAGACACACGTTTAGATGGTTGGGATGGCTGTTCGGGCTATCATTATAGTGACGAATATATCTACGGATTTTCACATACACATCTTAGCGGAACAGGTGTTTCAGATTATGGCGATATTTTAATTATGCCAACAAACGAGCAGAACTTCCATAATGGTGCTGATGGAAAAAAAGGGTATCGTGCCCATTTTTCTCATGACAATGAAGTTGTCCAACCTGGTTATTATAAAGTACATTTAGATACTACTAATATTAATGTGGAGTTAACGGTTTCTAAACGAAGTGGCATCCATAAATATGATTTTCCCTCTTCTGAAAACCAATATGCGATTGTAGATTTAATCCATCGCGATAAAGTTTTGAATGCTAAAATTGAAAAGATTTCTGACACTGAAATTGTTGGTTATCGTTTTTCTGAGGCTTGGGCAAAAGACCAGCGGCTGTTTTTTGTTATAAAAACATCTCATAAGTTTAGAGATGTCTTACAATCGCCTATCAAAGATGGAGTAGCTGGCGCACAAAAAATAGCTTTAAAATTTAACAACCCAAACAATGAACCTCTTTACATAAAAATAGGTATTTCTGCTGTAGATATTGAAGGCGCTAGAAAAAATCTTGATGGCGAAATAGGTGAGAAATCTTTTGAAGACATCAAAAAAAATGCTCAAGATTTTTGGGAAAAACAACTTGAAAAAATTGTTGTTGAAAGTAAAAACGAAGATTACAAAACCAACTTTTATACAGCATTATACCACACTACCATAGCACCTAATTTGTATCAAGATGTTGATGGTCGTTATCGTGGTATGGATATGAAAATCTACACTTCTAAAGATTTTGATTATTACACCGTTTTCTCGCTTTGGGACACGTATCGTGCTGCGCATCCATTATACACTATAATTGAACAAGAGAAAACCAATGATTTCATAAACACCTTTATTGCCAAATATAACGAAGGTGGTATCATGCCTATTTGGGATTTAAGCGCCAATTACACAGGGTGTATGATAGGTTATCACGCGGTACCTGTAATTGCTGATGCGTATTTAAAAGGCATTAAAAACTATGATGTTAAAAAAGCTTTTGAAGCCATGAAACACTCTGCAACTAGAGATAAATTAGGGCTTAAAAGCTATAAAGCATTTGGTTTTATTCCTGTTGAAGAAGAAAGTGAATCGGTTTCCAAAATTTTAGAATATGCTTATGATGATTGGACGATTGCGCAAATGGCTAAAAGCTTAAATAAGACTGAAGATTATAAAACATTTACTGAAAGGGCTCAATACTACAAGAATATTTTCGACCCAGAAACCCAATTTATGCGAGGTAGATTCAGAAATACTTGGTTTGCGCCTTTTGATCCTTACGAAGTTAATTTTAATTACACCGAAGCCAACGCATGGCAATACAGTTTTTATGTCCCTCAAGATGTGACAGGATTTATGACCTTATTGGGCGGAAAAAAACAATTAGAAACTAATTTAGATGAATTATTTATTGCCAAAGCGCAAACTTCTGGAAGAGATCAAGCAGATATTACTGGATTAATTGGGCAATATGCTCACGGAAACGAACCAAGTCATCATATGGCATACCTTTACAATTATGCAAATAAACCACACAAAACTCAAGAAAAAGTTCATCAAGTTTTAACCGAATTATATAAAAATCAACCCGATGGAATTTCGGGTAATGAAGATTGTGGACAGATGAGTGCTTGGTATATTTTTAGTTCTTTAGGTTTTTATCCTGTTACACCTGGTTCAAATCAATATATTATTGGGACACCTTTATTTGATAAAGCTACGATCAATCTAGAAAATGGCAAACAGTTTACTATGGATGCTAAAAATTTAAGTGATACTAACATTTATATAGAATCTGCTTCGCTAAACGGAAAACCTTTAAACCATTCTTATATTTCTCATGAAGAAATAATTAATGGTGGAACACTTCTATTTAAAATGACTAATAAACCTTCTGGTTGGGCTACCGAAGAGGGACAAGAACCAAAAACAGAAATAACTGAACATCTTATCACTACAGCTCCTTTTATCTCTAGAGGAGACATCGCTTTCAAAAATAATACAGAGGTTGTTTTAGAAAACGTAGATGAAGAGGCTGCGATTTATTATAATTTAAACGATAACGAATTTATAGAATATAAAGACCCTTTTACTTTATCTGAAACTATAAAATTAAAAGTCTACTCAGAAAAAAATAACACAAAAAGCGCAACTATTGAAACCCAATTTTACAAAATTGACCCAAAAGTTTCTATAAAATTAGAAACAGAATATGCCAACCAATACAATGGTGGTGGTAACAGTGCACTAATTGATGGTATTTATGGCGCTAAAGATTTTAGAACTGGCACATGGCAAGGTTATGATGATAAAGACTTAATTACAACTGTAGATTTAGGGAGTCCAAAAATAGTTAATAAAGTATCTATAAACTTTTTAGAAGACCAACGTTCTTGGATATTTTACCCTACAGAAGTTAGTTGTTTTGGCTCTAATGATGGATTAAATTTTACACCTATTGACTTTAAAAAATCCATTGATGCAACCATTGCTTCTGAAGAAGCTAACATAAAAACTGTATACTTTAAACAATTACCAAAAGCATACAGATTTATTAAAATAATTGCTAAAAAACTTGGGAAACTTCCTAAATGGCATTTAGGCTATGAGTATGATGGAAAGGCTTGGATTTTTACTGATGAAATTACCGTAAAATAAAACTTATGAAACGCAGAAATTTTTTAAAAAATGCATCACTTACAGGTGTTGGATTAGCAGTTGGAACAGCAATTACGAGTTGTGTAAATACAACAGAAGGAAAACCTATAATTTCTAACACTAGTAAACCTTCTAGTTTACCATTAGTTATAGCTACTTGGAATGTTAAAAACGCCACAGCAAAAGCTATGGAAATACTCCAATATGGTGGCAACGCTTTAGATGCTGTAGAACAAGGTTGTATGGTTGAAGAAGCAGATGTAAAAAATTCTTCTGTTGGTAAAGGTGGTTTACCAGACAGAGATGGTAATGTGACGTTAGACGCATGTATTATGGATAAAGATGGTAATTGCGGATCGGTAGTCTATCTTCAAGATATTACGCATGCTGTTTCTGTGGCTCGAAAGGTGATGGAAGACACACCACACATTATGCTTGCTGGGAAAGGCGCAAAAGAGTTTGCTGTTTCAAAAGGATTTAAACCTGAAAACTTATTAACAGAATCTTCAAAAAAAGAATGGGAAGCGTGGAAAATTAAAAGCGAATATAAACCTATTATCAATATCGAAAATCACGATACCATTGGTATACTAGCTATCGATAAAAATGGAGATATTTCTGGAGCTTGTACCACTAGTGGTTTAGCTTATAAAATGGCTGGACGTGTTGGTGATAGTCCTATAATTGGGTCCGGTTTATTTATTGATAATCAAATTGGTGGTTGTGTAGCGACTGGTTTGGGTGAAGAAGTTGTTAAAACAGTAGGAAGCTTTTTAGTAGTAGAACTAATGCGTCAAGGAAAATCACCTCAGGAAGCTTGCGAAGAAGCTATTCGCAGAATTGTAAACAAACCAAATAGCGATTATAAAAATTTTCAAGTGGGTTACATAGCTATTAATAAACAAGGAGAAACCGGAAGTTACTCCATACATCAATGGTTTAGTATGACTAAGTTTCAAGCCGGAAAAAATCAACAAATCCAATCAGATTTTTTCCTGAAAAATTAAGCTTGTTAAAAAAATTACCTCAAACATGGTTTAAGTTTCGTAGTTTTGGTTTTCTATCAAAACTAACAACATGTCTGATCAAAAACGCCTTTTTTTAGTTGATGCTTATGCCCTTATTTTTCGTGGCTATTATGCCTTTATTAAAAATCCAAGAATAAACTCAAAAGGATTAGATACCTCAGCAATTATGGGATTTATGAATTCACTGTTAGATGTTATTAAGCGTGAACGCCCGGACCATCTTGCAGTTTGTTTTGACAAAGGCGGTAGTGCCGACAGAGTAGAAATGTTTGAAGCTTACAAAGCCAATAGAGACGCTACACCTGAAGCTATAAAAATTGCTATTCCTTATATTCAAGACATCTTGAAAGCCATGCACATTCCTATTATGGTAAAAGAGGGTTTTGAGGCTGATGATGTTATTGGAACACTCTCTAAACAAGCGGAAAAAGAAGGCTACAAAACCTTTATGGTTACACCTGATAAAGATTTTGCACAACTAGTTTCTGAAAATATTTTTATGTACCGTCCTGTTTTTGGTGGTGGTTACGAAACTTGGGGAATTCCTGAAGTTCAGAAAAAATTTGAAGTTACCAATCCACTGCAAGTGATTGACTTTTTAGGAATGATGGGAGATTCCAGCGACAATATTCCCGGACTACCCGGTGTTGGAGAAAAAACAGCCAAAAAATTTTTAGCACAATACGGTAGCATGGAAAATTTGTTAGCAAATACGCATGAACTAAAAGGTAAAATGAAAGAGAACATTGAAGGCGCAAAAGAATTGGGTTTGCTTTCAAAAAAACTAGCAACTATCATGTTGGATGTTCCTGTAACTTTTCTTGCTAAAGATTTTGAATTAGACCAACCCGATTTACCTAAAGTTACAGAAATTTTTCAAGAATTAGAATTCCGACAATTACTCGCAAACTTTGAAAAAACATTTGAAGTTAAAGTAGCATCATCTGAAAATAATTCAGCATCAAATACAACTAAATTAAAAGCAACAGCTAAAGAAACAACTTCCGCAGGTGCAGGTCAATTTTCGTTGTTTGGTAGCGATATTTCTTCTTCAAAAGAGACGGAAACTATTTCAGAATTTACTAGAAATACAGCAGAAACCACTTCGCATTTTTACCAAAGTATCACACCTGGTATGGCTACAAAATTGTTTATTCAAAACTTAATGAAGCAAACTAGTGTGTGTTTTGATACGGAAACAACTGGCCTTGACCCTTTAACCGCGGAATTAGTTGGTATATCATTTTCATGGGAAGCTGGCAAAGGGTTTTACTTACCGTTTCCTGAAAACAGAGAAGAAGCTCAAGAATTGATTCAGCAATTACACCCATTTTTTGAAGCCGAAAATATTCAAAAAGTTGGACAGAATTTAAAATACGATATTAAAGTACTTAGAAAATATAATGTTAAGGTTAAAGGTGAATTGTTCGATACCATGTTGGCACATTATCTAATCAATCCAGATATGCGTCATAATATGGATATTTTAGCTGAAACTTATTTAAACTACACACCTATTTCAATAACAGAATTAATCGGGAAAAAAGGAAAAAACCAACTTTCAATGCGCGATGTTCCAATTGAAAAACAAACCGAATACGCTGTTGAAGATGCTGATATTACATTACAACTTAAAGAACATTTTGAAAAAGAATTAGGAGAGGCAAACACTCAAAAATTATTTGATGAAATCGAAATTCCTTTACTACGTGTATTAGCAGATATGGAATTGGAAGGGATTAATTTAAATGAGGATTTTTTAATGTCACTTTCTGAGCAATTAAACAACGATATCTCTTCACTTGAAGAATCAATTTTTGAAGCTGCTGGCGAGGAATTTAATATCGCATCTCCAAAACAACTTGGAGATATTTTATTTGACAAATTAAAACTAGTTGATAAACCAAAAAAAACCAAAACAGGACAGTATGCCACTTCTGAAGACATCCTAAGTTATTTGGCGAAAGATCACAACATAATCAAAAATATTTTAGAGTATAGAACACTTGCAAAACTTAAAAGCACTTATGTAGATGCTTTACCACTCCAAGTTGAACCTTCTACAGGTAGAGTGCATACAGATTATATGCAAACGGTTGCAGCAACAGGTCGTTTAAGTAGTAATAACCCAAATCTTCAAAATATCCCTATTAGAACAGAACGTGGAAAACAAGTTCGTAAAGCTTTTATTCCTAGAGATAAAAACTACACCTTATTAGCAGCGGATTACTCTCAAATAGAACTTCGTATTATTGCAGCTTTAAGCGAAGAAGAAACAATGATTGAAGCTTTTAAAAATGGTGAAGATATCCATGCTTCAACCGCTTCAAAAGTGTTTAATGTATCTTTAAATGAAGTTTCAAGAGAGCAACGTAGTAATGCCAAAACGGTAAACTTTGGTATTATTTACGGGGTTTCCGCTTTCGGATTAAGCAATCAAACAGATTTATCAAGAAGCGAAGCTAAAGAATTGATAGATACTTATTATGAAACCTATCCAAAACTTAAAAATTATATTAGCACTCAGGTAGATTTTGCTAGAGATCATGGTTATGTCCAAACTGTTTTGGGCCGTCGTCGTTATTTAAAAGATATCAATTCTCGAAATGCAGTTGTTAGAGGTGCCGCAGAACGTAACGCTGTAAATGCACCTATACAAGGTAGTGCTGCTGATATTATAAAAATTGCTATGATTAACATTCATAAAAAGTTAGAAAACAACCAATACAAAACAAAAATGCTGTTACAAGTACATGACGAATTGGTGTTTGATGTTTATAAACCTGAGCTGGAAACTATTAAAACTTTAGTGAAAACCGAAATGGAAAACGCTTATAAACTATCGGTTCCATTGGATGTAGATTTAGGTGTTGGTAATAATTGGCTAGAAGCACATTAATAATTTTTATGTTTTAGATTGATTATAAATGGCAACAACACCTAAACATGATTCTCGAATTGCTGAAATGAAATTCTCCTCTGTATATCCTCATTATGTTTCAAAAGTTGAAAAAAAGGAAGAACAAAAGAGGAATTACACCAAGTAATAGAATGGTTAACTGGATTTAACGAAATCATGCTACAAAAGTTGATTGATGAAAAAGTAACCTTTAAAACCTTTTTTGAAAAAGCCAAACTTAACCCAAAAGCTAGTCTAATACAAGGGTTAATTTGTGGTTATAGAATTGAAGATATTGAAACGCCTTTAACCAAGTAAGCAAGATATTTAGACAAACTAATAGATGAATTAGCTAAAGGAAGAAAAATGAATAAAATATTGAGAGATTAATAAAATATCAGAATCCAAAAGTAAATATGCCATATATTCTAAAAAATAATAATCTCGAAATTGAAATTGATTATCCTAATGAAAACTATAATTTTTCAAGATTTGACTGGACTGGGAAAATTACAAAAGTAAAATTTCAAGATTTACCTGTTTCAACTTTTGAAACTACCAATTGTGAAAATGAACATATTTATGGGAAAGGGTTTTATAATGAATTTGGGATTGATACTGCATTAGGCTTTGAAGATACAGACGTAGGTGGATGGTTTCATAAAATTGGTGTTGGATTGTTAAGAAAAGATGATAATGAATATCAATTTTCAAAAAAATATGATATTAAACCAGCTAAATTCGAAATTACTAACGACTCAAACAAAACAATAATGCTTTGCAACTCTGAATCTGTAAATGGTTATTCTTATTTTTTGAAAAAGGAAATCGAAATACATGAGAACAGTTTTTCAATTAAATATTTCCTTAAAAATACAGGTCAAAAAGATATTATAACTGATGAATATACTCACAATTTTATAGCATTAAATAATGATATGATTGGAACAAATTATATTTTAAAATTTCCATTTGATTTAAAAACTAAGCTTTTTAATGAAACTGTCAACACTGAACAAAAAGTTAATATCTGCAAAAATGAGTTTAGCTTTAATGATTCACCAAATGATCCATTCTTTTTTAGTAACCTTTCTGGCAATGAAAATGTAGATTCAAAATGGGAATTACTAAATATTCAAAACAACATAGGCATCAGTGAAATAGGTGATTTTAAAACAAATAAAATTAATCTTTGGGGTTGGAAACATGTTATAAGCCCTGAACTGTTTTTCAATATATTTCTCAAACGAAATCAATCAACAGAATGGACAAGAACTTACAATGTTTACAAAATAAAATAAGAAAGTGAAAACAACAGAATCTTTAGTAACAACAAAACTACCAATATACATAATTGTTTTTTTTCAATTCTTTTTTATCATTTCCTGTTCTCAAAAAAAATCTTCTGAAAATAATAATACGGTAAACTCTCCTCCCGAAATCAAAATAAAAAACACTTCTATTATAATTTTAGGAACTATACAAGATGCTGGTTCTCCTCAAATTACTTGTAGCAAAGACTGCTGTAAGCATCTATTTGAAAACCCAGATAACACCAGAAAAATTACATCATTAGGCCTTATTGATGCACAAGAAAATAAAACGTATTTGTTTGAGGCTACTCCAGATATTACATCTCAAATAAAAATGCTTACTAAATATAATAATCAACATACAAAAGAAATCGTTGATGGCATATTTTTAACCCATGCACATATTGGACATTACACTGGTTTGATGTATTTAGGCAAAGAAGCCATGGATGCTAAAAACACTCCGGTTTACGTAATGCCTAATATGAAAAATTTCTTATGTAATAATGGTCCTTGGAACCAATTAATAGAAAGAAAAAATGTGAATCTTTTTGAAATTGAACAAGAAAAACCTGTTCAATTATCTCAAAACATTAAAGTAACACCCATTTTAGTTCCACACAGAGACGAATATTCTGAAACTGTAGGCTACAAAATTACAGGACCAAACAAAAGCGCCCTTTTTATACCTGATATAGACAAATGGGATAAGTGGGCCAACAATATAATTGATGAAATAAAAAAAGTTGATTATGCTTTTTTAGATGCTACTTTTTATAGTAGCCAGGAAATAAATAATAGAGATATTAGCCAAATTCCACACCCTTTTATTATTGAAAGTTTTGAGAAGTTTAAAGGTTTAAATAATCAAGAAAAAAGTAAAATTATCTTTATCCATTTTAACCATACTAATCCTGTAATAAATATTGAAAGCAAAGAAAGCCAAGTTGTAATAGATAAAGGTTTTAAAATTGGCAAAATTAAAGACGTCTTTGAATTATAAACCATTGTAACCTTTAAATATATATTAATTAATTAATTTTGCATTCATTTTAAAATTATGAGTATTATTTCATCAGATATATCTAAAGCCGTTAACATTTTAAATAATGAAGAATTGGTTGCTATACCAACTGAAACTGTTTATGGATTAGCAGGAAATATATTTAGTGAAAAAGCTATAAATGCGATTTTTGAAACCAAAAAGAGACCATTTTTTAATCCATTAATAGTACATATATCATCCGTAAATTATTTAGAAAATATTGTTATTGATATTCCAGAAAAAGCTAAACAACTAGCCACTGCCTTTTGGCCTGGGTCTTTAACTTTAGTTTTAAAAAAACAACCTAATATTCCTGATTCAATTACTTCTGGAAAAGACACTGTGGCCGTTAGAGTGCCTAATCATACTGTAACTCTCAAGTTATTAGAATCTTTAAATTTTCCTCTAGCTGCTCCTAGCGCCAATCCATTTGGAAGTATTAGCCCTACTACCGCTAAACATGTAGAAGGCTATTTTAAAGATAACATTAAAATGATTTTGGAAGGTGGCTCATGTAAAAACGGTATTGAATCTACAATTATTGGCTTTGAAAACGAAACTCCAATTGTATATCGCTTGGGATCTATTTCTATTGAAGCTATTGAAGCTGTCGTTGGAAAAATTTCAATAAAAAACAAAAAAGAAATTCAACCAGATGCTCCAGGAATGTTAGCGCGACATTACGCTCCAAGTACCAAAA
Organism: Flaviramulus sp.; assembly: GCF_982512915.1. Classification (NCBI taxonomy): domain Bacteria; kingdom Pseudomonadati; phylum Bacteroidota; class Flavobacteriia; order Flavobacteriales; family Flavobacteriaceae; genus Flaviramulus; species Flaviramulus sp. The sequence continues at coordinate 120,133 of NZ_CEWOCJ010000003.1, forward strand.
CCATCTTAACTGAAAACATTAATAAAGCCATTAAAACGTATTCAGGAAAAAAAATTGGACTTATTTTATTTAATACTTCCATAGAAAATGACTCTATAAAACACATAATCGCCTTATCTAAAAACAGCGATTTAAGTGAAGCCGCTTCAAATTTATATAATGCTTTACATGAATTAGATGACCAAAATTTAGATATTATTATAGCTGAAAAGTTACCCGATTATGGCTTAGGAAAATCAATAAACGATCGTTTAAAACGTGCTACTTTTAGCAACTAGTTTTTTTTACTTCTAGCGAGCTGATTTTCAACAATAAAAAAACTTATTCTAGATTTGGTAATCCGATAGTTTATCGTAAATTTGCAAACTCTTTTTGAGAGAGGAATGTTTAATTAGAAAAAATAATAACGTGGACACATTAAGCTACAAAACCATTTCAGCAAATAAAGCTACTGTAGATAAGCAGTGGGTTTTAGTTGATGCTGATGGTCAATCATTGGGTCGTTTAGCTTCTAAAGTTGCAAAACTTTTAAGAGGAAAACACAAGCCTAGCTTCACACCACATGTTGATTGCGGCGATAACGTAATTGTTATCAATTCAGAAAAAATCAACTTAACTGGAAACAAGTGGAATGACAAAACATACATTCGTCACACAGGTTATCCAGGTGGTCAAAGAAGTTTAACTGCTACAGAATTGTTTGGGAAAGACCCATCAAGAGTAGTTGAAAAATCAGTAAAAGGAATGTTACCTAAAAACAAATTAGGTGCAGATTTATTCCGTAACCTAACAGTTGTTGTTGGTTCAGAGCATGCACATGCTGCACAAAAACCAAAAGCAATTAACTTAAACGAATTCAAATAATGGATGTAATTCACAAAATCGGCCGTAGAAAGACGGCTGTTGCTCGTGCTTATGTTTCTCCAGGAAAAGGAAACATTACAATTAATAAAAAAGACATAGCTAATTATTTTACTACAGCTACTTTACAGTACAAAGTAAAACAACCTTTGGTTATGACTAACAATGACGGCAACTTTGATATTACAGTTAATGTATATGGAGGTGGTATTACTGGTCAAGCAGAAGCTGTTCGTTTAGCCTTATCTCGTGCAATGTGCGAAGTAGATGCTGAAAACAGATTAACACTAAAACCAGAAGGTTTATTAACAAGAGATCCAAGAATGGTAGAGCGTAAGAAATTCGGACAGAAGAAAGCGCGTAAGAAATTCCAGTTCTCTAAACGTTAATACCAAATTAAAAAATAAACTAGTTATTGTTGTCCTAGTCCAAAAGACAGGATTTAGTTTAGCATCTAAATGGTTAAGGCGAATTTTTTTAACGACCACTTAATCATTGCTAATTCAACAGAACGTAAACTATTACAAAAATGGCAGTAGAAGTAAAAGAATTACTTGAAGCAGGTGTACATTTTGGACACCTTACACGTAAGTGGGACCCAAACATGGCTCCTTACGTATATATGGAGCGTAATGGCATTCATATTATAAACCTATACAAAACAGCAGTCAAAATTGAAGAAGCTGGAGCGGCACTTGCCAAAATTGCAGCATCTGGTAGAAAAATTTTATTTGTTGCAACAAAAAAACAAGCAAAAGATATTGTGGCTGAGAAAGCCGGTGCTATCAACATGCCTTACATTACTGAGCGTTGGCCAGGTGGTATGTTAACTAACTTTGTTACTATTAGAAAAGCGGTTAAAAAAATGGCTTCTATCGATAGAATGAAGAAAGATGGTACTTTCATGACACTTTCTAAAAAAGAACGTTTACAAGTTGATCGTTTAAGAGCTAAGTTAGAAAAAAACTTGGGTTCAATTAGTGACATGACACGTTTGCCTGGTGCATTATTTGTTGTTGATATTAAACGTGAGCATATCGCGATTAAAGAAGCTCAAAAATTAAACATTCCAATTTTTGCTATGGTTGATACCAACTCAGACCCACGTCAAGTTGATTATGTTATACCAGCAAATGATGACGCTTCTAAATCTATTGATAAAATTTTATCTCACGTAACTGCAGCTATCTCTGAAGGTTTATCTGAACGTAAGAATGAAAAAGAACTATCAGAAGAAAATGAAGCTCCAAAAGCTAAAAAAGCAGCTAAAAAAGTTGTTTCATCTGAAGAAGAAGAATAAAAAACATTAACAAAACATTAAAAGTCGTTTAGTTCTTTTCTCAATTGAAAATAAATTAAACGACTTTTTTTAAATTATAACAATTATGAGTACTACAGTAAATATTACAGCAGCTGAAGTAAATAAATTAAGACAAGCTACTGGCGCAGGAATGATGGACTGCAAAAAAGCTTTAGTAGAAGCTGAAGGCGATTTTGATAAAGCAATTGATGTTCTTAGAAAAAAAGGACAAAAAGTAGCAGAAAAAAGAGCTGATAGAGAATCTTCAGAAGGCGCAGCAATTTCTAAAATTAATGCAGATCAAACTGAGGGTGTAGCTATCGTTTTAGGTTGTGAAACTGATTTTGTTGGTAAAAACGAAAATTTTGTTGCTTTAGCAAACGATTTAGCAGAATTAGCCTTAAACTACAACAGTAAAGAAGAATTCTTAGCTGCTGATTTTGGAGGTATGACTGTTACGGATAAATTAGTTGAGCAAACTGGTGTAATTGGTGAGAAGCTTGATATAACTGGTTTTGAAAAACTACAAGCACCTTATGTTGGAACTTACGTACACATCAATAAAATTGCTGCTTTAGTTGGTTTATCTTCTAAATTTAATAATGCTGAAACTCTAGTTAAAGATGTAGCTATGCAAGTAGCTTCAATGGGAGCGTCTACATTATCATACAAAGATTTTGATCCAGCTTTTATTGCATCAGAAACTGAAGCAAGAATTGCTGTAATTGAAAAAGATAACGAAGAATTAGGGCGTTTAGGTAAAACTCTAAAAAATGTACCAACTTACATTTCAATGGCTCAATTAACTCCAGAAATAATTGCTAAAGCCGAGGAAGCCGCAAAAGCGGAATTAAAAGCAGAAGGTAAACCAGAGCAAATCTGGGATAGAATTTTACCCGGAAAAATGGAGCGTTTTATTTCTGATAACACTACATTAGACCAAGAAAAATGTTTATTAGACCAAAACTTCATTAAAGATGATAAAATTAACGTTGCTAAATACGTTTCATCTTATGGAGATGTTCGAATTACAGGTTTTAAACGTGTTTCTGTTGGATAACAAATAACTAGTTCCTTCTTTAGGAAAATTAAAATCATAAAACCACTACTTCTAAAAATAGAAATAGTGGTTTTTTTATGTGAGAAATCAGCGTAGGCAAATTAAGATATTGTTTATATTTGCTAAACTTTCAAATTTAACCATGAAATACAAAAGAATACTCCTTAAACTATCTGGCGAGGCTCTAATGGGCGAACGTCAATACGGTATTGACCCTGAGCGTTTAGCAGAATATGCCAAAGATGTAAAATCAATTACTGATAAAGGCGTTGAAGTAGCCATCGTTATTGGTGGCGGCAATATATTTAGAGGAGTAGCTGGTGCTAGTAAAGGTATGGACAGAGTACAAGGAGATCATATGGGTATGTTAGCTACTGTTATAAATGGGTTAGCGCTTCAGGGAGCTCTTGAAGATGCTGGAATACCAACCAGATTACAATCTGCAATAAAAATTAATGAAGTTGCAGAGCCTTTTATAAGAAGAAGAGCCATGAGACATTTAGAAAAAGGTCGCGTTGTGATTTTTGGAGGCGGTACTGGAAATCCTTATTTTACTACAGATTCTGCAGCAGTTTTAAGAGCAATTGAGATTGAAGCAGATGTTATTTTGAAAGGTACACGTGTTGATGGTATTTATAATACAGATCCAGAAAAAGATGATAAAGCCATTAAGTTTAATTTTATTTCTTTTGATGAAGTTTTAAGTAAAGGGTTAAAAGTAATGGACACCACAGCTTTTACTTTAAGTCAAGAAAACGAACTACCAATAATTGTTTTTGACATGAACAAAAAAGGAAATTTACTTAAAGTTGTTTCAGGTGAAAAGGTAGGAACAGAAGTTAATATTTAAATTTTGGCGTAATTTTTGAAAACTTTGATTCAATTAAAAAGCTTAAATAATGAACGAAGACATACAATTTATATTAGACTCTACTAAAGAGGCAATGGATAATGCAATTAAGCATTTAGAAAAACAGTTTGTAAATATTAGAGCTGGAAAAGCAAGTCCAGCTATGCTAGGGAGTGTTATGGTAGACTATTATGGCTCTCAAACACCGATTGGGCAAGTTGCTAATGTTAACACACCAGATGGTAGGACAATTACTGTACAACCTTGGGAAAAAAATATGCTTCAAGAAATTGAAAGAGGTATCGCTTATGCGAATCTCGGTTTTAATCCTATGAATAATGGAGAGGTTATTATCATTAATGTGCCTCCTTTAACTGAAGAGCGCAGAAGGGATTTGGCAAAACAAGCTAAGGCGGAAGCTGAAGAGGCTAAAATAAGCATTAGAGCTGCTCGAAAAGATGCAAATAACGATATTAAGAAAAACGATGACGTATCGGAAGATTTAAAAAAGAATGCAGAAATTGATGTACAACAAATAACAGATAAATACGTTAAAAAAGTTGATGAGCTTTTTGAAAGTAAAGAAAAAGAAATCATGACCGTATAACTTTAAAGCGACAGTTTTGTCGCTTTTTTTTAATATTAAATTTGGTTAATTTGAAACTAAAACATGTTGCCTCATTTCTTTTATTTATAAGTTCAATATATACCCATGGACAATCTTTATCAGAGAATCCTCATGAGGAACAACAAGATACTATAAAAAAAAGTGAAATTTTAAAACAACTTGGAAATGGTTTTTTCCCAACCAAATACTTCAATTTTGATTTACGTTATTTATTAAAATTTAATCAATATGAAGGAGTCAGAACAGGAGTAGGACTTGAAACTAATGATGCTTTTTCAAAAAAATATCGCATAAATAGTTATGGTGTTTATGGTTTTAGAGACCACCGTTTTAAATACAGTATTGGAGGTGGTTTTAGGATAAATGAAAGAACCAATACCTGGTTGAATTTATCTTACACTGATGATTTACAAGAAACTGGAAGTACTAAATTTTTAACTGATAAACCCTTTTTTCAATTTTTTGAGCCCCGTTTATTAAACATTGATTTGTTTCATAAACACATTACTAAATCAATTAATTTACAACATGAATTTTCTTCAAATTTATTAACTGAAACTGAACTTTCAGTTAGTAAAATAGATCCAACTTATGCTTATCGTTTTAACCTTAACGGAAATATCTATGAAAATTTTGATGTAACTACTGCAAAAATAGCTTTTCAATGGAGTCCTTTTGATGTTTTAAATACTACTGAAAACAATTCGAAAGATGATGGATACCCAAAATTTACAATTCAATACACAAAAAGTTTTAAAGATGTTTTGAATGGCGATTTTGATTATTCAAAAATTGATTTTAGAATTATTTACAAAATTGGAGATGAAAAAAATGCTTTTTCAGAAATTATAATAGTCTCTGGGATTGCAAATGGTAATACTCCATTAACTCATTTGTATCACGCTTATCCAAATAATATTACTAAAGAAAAGATTCTACAAAGGTTTTCTGTAGCTGGATTAAATAGTTTTGAAACCATGTTTTTTAACGAATTTTTTTCAGATAAGTTTACTACTTTTCAATTTAAACATTTTTTAAAACCATTTAATGTTTCTGAGCGTTATAAACCTCAACTTGTTCTTATTACACGTTATGCTATTGGTGATATGAAAAACCCTGAAAGGCATGACAATATCACATTTAGCTCTCTAAAAGAAGGGTATACAGAATCTGGTTTTGAAATAAATAAATTACTATTTGGGTTTGGTTTAAGTTTTACATACAGGTATGGCGCCTACCACTTACCAAACTTTAGCGACAATGTGGCTTTTAAGTTTACATTTAACCTCTCATTATAAGTTAATAAACTTGTTTTTTCTACCTTTGCCCAACTTTTAATCAAAGCATGTCTAAACTTTTTACAAACAACTTTTGGGATGTTATTGCTAGACTCATTTTACGCAATAAAATTATTATTCTTGTTGGTGTTATTATAGCAACCTTCCTATTTAGCCAGAAATGGGAAAACATGCGATTTACCTACACTGAAGCTAATTTATTACCAGATGATAACGAAATAAATATAACTTACAATAACTTTTTAAAAACCTTTGGAGAAGAAGGTAACTTAATAGTTTTAGGTGTTAAAGACAGTACCTTGTTTACCGTTGAAAAATTAAATGCTTGGAATAAACTTTCAGACGGTTTTAAAAAAAATGGTGCTGTTGAAACAGTTGTTTCAATAAAAGATCTTCAAAAACTAATTAAAGACAATAAAAAAGAAAGGTTTAAATTAGAACCTTTTATAAAAGATTCTATTATATCAATTAAACAAATTGAAACCCTTCAAAACGAACTTTTTGAACAATATCCGTTTTACGATAATTTCTTGTTCAATAAAGAAACAAAAACTATAAGAACAGCAATTTATATAAAAAAGGATATTGTCAACACTTCTGAAAGAAAAGACTTTGTAATAAATACTTTATTACCAACAATAAATAGTTTTGAAACCAAAAACAATTTAGATGTTAGAATATCTGGAATGCCTTATATACGAACTCTTAATTCTCAGAATATTGTTGATGAAATAGGTAAATTTATCATTGCGGCCTTATTGGTAACCTCAATTATTTTCTTTTTCTTTTTTAGATCTTTTAGAGCCACTTTTATATCACTCATTGTAGTTTGTATTGGCGTAATGTGGACCTTAGGTATTATAGGTTTATTAAATTATGAAATTACGGTTTTAACAGCCCTAATACCTCCATTAATTATAGTAATTGGGATACCAAACTGTATCTTTTTAATTAATAAATATCAACACGAAGTAAAATTACACGGTAATAAAGTAAAATCGTTACAACGTGTTATTACTAAAATTGGTAACGCAACTTTGATGACAAATGTTACAACCGCATCAGGCTTTGCTACATTTATTCTTACAGAAAGCACCTTATTAAAAGAATTTGGAATTGTAGCATCCTTAAGTATTTTAGCTATATTTATTTTATGCTTACTTATAATCCCTATCATTTACACCTTTTTACCTTATCCAAAAGACAGGCATTTAGAGCACCTTAATAAACGATGGATTGGAGGTTTTGTTGATTGGATGGAACACATGGTAAGGCAAAAACGAATTACTATTTATATAACTTCTGTGATATTATTAGTAGTTAGCATTATAGGTATATATCAAATAAAAATTTCTGGCAGTTTAATTGAAGATATGCCTCAAGATTCAGATTTTGTAAACGATATTCGTTTTTTTGAAGAGGAATTTAACGGAATCATGCCACTAGAATTTATGATTGATACCAAGCGTAAAAAAGGTGTGATGAAGCTTTATACCCTTAAACGCATGGAAGAGCTTGAAAATATGATAGTTGAAATACCAGAATTATCAAAACCTGTTTCTGTAGTAGGATTAGTAAAATACTCAAAACAAGCTTATTACAATGGTAACCCTAAATTTTATCAGTTACCTACTTCTCAAGAAAACAACTTCATATTATCATACGCAAAAAACTCTTCATCTAATGTCGATTTACTTAAAAACTTTGTAGATAGCACTGGGCAATATGCCAGAATTACAACCTTTATGAAGGATATTGGAACCGATAAAATGGAACGAATCGAAGAAAATATTCTAACTAAAATTGATAAAGTATTTCCAAAAGAACAATACAACGTAACTATGACAGGTAAAGCTTTAGTTTTCCAAAAAGGGACAAAATACCTAGTTAAAAACTTAGCAATTTCTTTATCACTAGCCATATTATTAATTGCACTATTTATGGCTTATATGTTTAGGTCTGGACGTATGATTATCGTATCCCTTATTCCAAATTTATTACCATTGCTTGTAACTGCAGGGTTAATGGGTTATTTGGGCGTTCCTATAAAGCCCTCAACTATTTTGGTGTTTAGTATAGCTTTTGGTATTTCGGTGGATGACACCATTCACTTTTTAGCAAAATACAGGCAAGAATTACAAGCGAACCATTGGAAAATTAAAACCTCTGTTTATGGTGCATTAAGAGAAACTGGAGTTAGTATGTTTTATACTTCCATAGTATTGTTTTTTGGTTTTTCAGTATTTACTATTTCTAGTTTTGGAGGGACAGTGGCTTTGGGCGCTCTAGTATCAGCAACTTTATTATTTGCAATGCTATCTAACTTATTGTTATTACCTTCTTTATTACTTTCTTTAGAGCGCAGTATTGCTAATAAAGAAGTGCTTAGAGAACCTACTATTAATATTATTCCTGAAGAAGACGAAGACAAATAATTTAGTCAAGCTGTACTTGATAGCAAGTATGCTTTTTTTATCTTTACATTAAAAATTAACTTATATGAAATCTAGAACCATTTCAGAATTATTGTCACAAGATATTGTTATACCAGAAGTAGAAATTAAAGGTTGGGTTAGAACGTTTAGAGCTAACCGTTTTATAGCGTTAAATGATGGTTCAACCATAAATAACATACAATGTGTAGTTGATTTTGAAAGGTTTGATGAAGCGCTTTTAAAACGTGTTACAACCGGCGCTGCTATTCATGTAAAAGGCGAATTAGTAGAAAGTCAAGGACAAGGTCAGAAAGTAGAAATCCAAGTAACTGATTTAATAATCTTAGGTGATTCTGATCCAGAAAGCTACCCTATTCAACCAAAAAAACATTCGTTTGAATTTTTAAGAGAGCATGCACATTTACGTACTAGAACAAATACGTTTAGTGCAGTAATGCGTTTACGCTCTGCTTTATCTTTTGCTATTCATAAATATTTTAATGATAACGGATTTTACTACATGCATGCACCAATTATTACTGGTAGTGATGCGGAAGGCGCTGGAGAAATGTTTCAAGTAACAAATCTTAATATTAAAAACACACCTAAAGATGATGCTGGTAATATTGACTATAGTAAAGATTTTTTCGGAAAAGAAACCAACTTAACAGTATCTGGGCAATTAGAAGCAGAAACCTATGCGATGTCTTTAGGAAAAGTTTACACTTTTGGACCAACTTTTAGAGCAGAAAACTCCAATACTTCTCGACATTTAGCGGAATTTTGGATGATTGAGCCTGAAGTAGCTTTTATGGATTTGGCTGGCAATATGGATTTAGCTGAAGATTTTATGAAGTCTGTACTCTCATATGTTCTTGAAAATAATAGAGAAGATTTGGACTTTTTAAACAAACGTTTACAAGACGAAGAAAAAGGAAAACCACAATTAGAACGTAGCGATATGTCTTTAATTGAAAAATTAAACTTTGTAACAAATAACAATTTTAAACGTGTAAGCTATACCGAAGCTATAGATATTTTACGTGATAGTAAACCTAACAAGAAAAAGAAATTTAAATACTTAATAAACGAATGGGGTACTGATTTACAAAGTGAGCATGAACGCTACCTTGTTGAAAAACACTTTAATTGCCCAGTAATTTTATTTGATTACCCAGCTAATATAAAAGCATTTTATATGCGTTTAAATGATGATGGTAAAACAGTTCGTGCTATGGATATTCTTTTCCCAGGTATAGGCGAAATAGTTGGAGGAGCGCAACGTGAAGAGCGTTTAGAAGTTTTAAAACAAAAAATGGCTGCCATTAATATTCCAGAAGAAGAACTATGGTGGTATTTAGATTTACGCAAATATGGGACTGCAGTCCATTCTGGTTTTGGTTTAGGCTTTGAACGTTTAGTTATGTTTGTAACAGGTATGAGTAATATTAGAGATGTTATTCCATACCCACGTACACCACAAAATGCAGAGTTTTAATATTTTTTGATACTTGGTATTAGTTTTTCTATATTTGAGTAAACACCTTAAAACCAAACATGCTTAAACAAAATTTACAATTTAAATTATCGCAAAAACTGTCTCCGCAGCAAATTCAATTAATGAAATTGATACAGTTGCCTACACAAGCTTTTGAGCAGCGTTTAAAGCAAGAATTGGAAGAAAACCCCGCGCTAGAAGGCGGCAAAGAAGACATAGAAAATGATTACGACGCTGATTTAGATAATTCAGACGACGAATATAATGATAGTGAAACTATAGGAAATGATGACATTAATGTTGACGAATATTTAAGCGATGATGAAATTCCGGATTACCGCACTCAAGCCAATAATTATAGTAGCGATGACGAGGAAAAAACAATGCCCTATGCCGCTGGAACATCTTTCACTCAATATTTAATTAGTCAATTAAACACCTATAGATTAAATGATGAAGAGCGAGAAATAGCTGAATTTTTGGTAGGTAGTATTGATGAAAGCGGGTATATCAGAAGAGAGCTGAGTGATATCATGGACGATTTAGCTTTTACTCAAAATGTTTACACTACAGAAGAAAACATTAAAAAAGTTTTAAATATTGTACATCAACTAGATCCATCAGGAGTTGGAGCACGTAACTTACAAGAGTGTTTGAGCATTCAATTACATCGAAAAGAAAAAACATCAGATACCGAGTTAGCTCTCAATATTATTGATAATGCTTTTGATCAATTCACAAAAAAACACTACAAAAAATTACTTCAAAAATTTGATGTTTCTGAAATTCAACTTAAAGCTGCTATTTCAGAAATTGAACATTTAAATCCAAAACCAGGAGGCTCTTATTCTGGTAATAATAGAATTGTTGAGCATGTGGTACCTGATTTTGCCATTAAAATTGTTGATGGAGAGTTAGAATTAACTCTTAATGGAAGAAATGCACCCGAACTTCATGTATCAAGAGAGTATAATAACATGCTTAAAGGTTATAAAGACACAAAAGATAAGTCGCAATCTCAAAAAGATGCTGTAATATTTATAAAACAAAAATTAGATTCAGCTAAATGGTTTATTGAAGCCATTAAACAACGTCAACAAACCTTATTTGTGACTATGAGTGCTATAATGCATTACCAAAGCGAGTATTTTTTAACAGGTGATGAACGTAACTTAAAACCAATGATTCTTAAAGATATAGCTGATGAAATCTCAATGGATGTATCAACAGTATCAAGAGTAGCTAACAGCAAATATGTTGATACACCTTACGGAACTAAATTAGTAAAAGAATTCTTTTCTGAATCAATGAAAAATGACCAAGGTGAAGATGTTTCAACTAAAGAAATAAAAAAAATTTTAGAAACTGTTATTGAAGAAGAAAATAAGAAAAAGCCATTAACAGATGATACTTTAGCAACTATTTTAAAAGAAAAAGGCTACCCAATTGCCAGAAGAACAGTAGCCAAATATAGAGAACAGTTAGATCTACCAGTAGCTAGATTACGTAAAAAAATATAATGGATAACCTTCTAAAAAGTATCTCATATATTTTTCATCCTCTACTAATACCACTTTTTGGGGTTATTTTTTATTTTTCAAAATCACCTCGTTTTATTCCAGAAGAAGTTATTCAAGCTAAGTTAATTTCACTTTTTATATTAACTGTATTACTCCCCATTTTACTCTTTTTTTTATTAAAAACATTAGGTAAAGTGAAGACTTTAAATCTAGAATCAACCAGTGAAAGAGTATATCCTTTAATGCTTAATTGTGTTATAATTATATTAGTATTAAAACGAATTGTAACGCTATCACAAGTTGTTGAGCTTTATTTTTTCTTTTTAGGTATACTGATATCTAATTTAACCTGCTTGATACTTGCTATTTTAAAATTTAAAGCTAGTATTCATATGATAGCAATAACAGGAATTTGCATGTTTTTTATTGCGCTAAGTATTCATTTTAGCATTAATATTAATGGAACTCTTGCTTTAATGAGCATAATAATTGGAGCTATAGCAACTTCTAGATTACATTTAAAAGCCCACACAAGTATAGAACTTTTAATAGGGATATTTGTGGGTGTAATACCTCAATTAATTTTAGTAACTTACTGGTTATAATATGTAAAACATCAAGCCTATTTTAATAGCATTCATATCTATACTATCTCCGTTTAGGTTAACGACATTTGAAAAAATAGGATTTAATCCATAATACATATAAAGATTCCAAGTATTATAACCTAAACTTAGCGTTAAACCATATTGAAAATCGTTAAAATTAGCGTGGTTATTATATTTTATGGTACCTAATTCCCCATTATACTTGGTACTATTGTTTAAAACATACCCAAGTTTAAAACCTGTGTAAATACGCCAAAAATTATAATCAGAAGGATTTGAGGTACGCCATCTAAACTCAATAGGTAATTCTATTAAATGATTAGAAAACTTGTTTTTACTATAAGTATTCGTGTCATCCAAAATTTGATAAATATAATTACCATTCATATCTTTATTAACCAATAAATTGTGGTTATAGGAATTAGAGGAATAACCTAACCCAATACCTAATGCTACATTTCTTTTTTCAGTAAGAGGCATGTCTTTAATAAAACCCAACTGAAAACCCAGTGAAAAACCACTCTGAGATATCCCGTTGGGTATATTCCCTATTAAATTGTAAGTAATTCCTAAGAAAAATTGATCTTCTTTATAAAGAGAATCAATTTCCTTCTGATTAATTTCTTGGGCTATAAAACTAATTGGAAACAGAAAAACCAAAAAAATAAAAAAAGAATGTTTCATTAAAGTATAATATGATTTATTATTAAATATAACTTAACAATAATAACTAAAATTGTAATAAAATTAAAAGGCGTTTTGATAAATCAAAACGCCTTTTAGATAAAATTAAGAATGTAAAAATTAATTTCTTCCAAAAACACTACCTTTTTTAGTAGTATAATTTATTTTTAGAGCATTGACTTTACGTAGTTCTTGCTTAATATCACCAATTAACCCCATATTTGCTTCACTATCAACTTTTAATGCTGTAGTCAAAAATGGTATTAATTCTTCTCTTTTTGAAGCGCGTTCAGCGGCAATAAAAGCTGCTATATCTTTAACATCTGCAAACTTATCGTTAAGTTGAATTTTTGCTTCTGTTCCAAATTGTTTATAATTAGAGCTTGGTTTCCCTGCATAAATATACATAACCAAATCCTTTTTATCTAGCTTCTCCACTTGGTCTGCAAATGGTAAATTATTCTCAATCATTAAGGTATTTTGCCTCATTACTGTAGCAACCATGAAGAAGAATAATAGCATAAAAACAATATCAGGTAAAGCTGCTGTATTTACTGCTGGGATTCCACCGTCTTTTTTCTTATTAAATTTACCCATGTGTAAATGTGTTAAATTTTAAATTATTGTACTTCTGAGAGTTTTTGAGGATATTCAACTTTAATTTGCTCAATTTTCTCTTTTAACTTCACTTTGTTTCCAGGCCAATTTACATCCTTATAATCTGCTTCCATCTCAGTGAAAGTTTGTCCATATAATGCTTTAGCTCTAGTATCTCTTAACTCGTTATATGCTGCTACTAATTCATTTTGTACAGCAATATAAGTTTTGTAAGTTGTTTCACGTTCGTTCTTTAAAGATATGATAGCTTTATCAGGATTATCAGAAGACGCAGCGTCTCTTGCACCTTTACAATAATCACATGACCCATCGCCACCATTATCTAAAAACTCTACGGCTGCTTTTCTTAAATCTTTGAGCTCCATTAACTCGTCTTCAACAAGTAATTGATCTTTACCATTTAATAAAACTGTAAAAATATTTTTTTGTTTGATAATAACATCTTCTTCAGATTCTTCCATCGGAGGAAGTTTTCTGTTAATACCAGAATCTGTTTCAATAGTTGTTGTTACTAAGAAAAATATTAATAGTAAAAAAGCAATATCGGCCATGGAGCCTGCATTTACTTCTGGTGCTGCTCTTTTTGCCATAATCTATTTATTAAAAAGTTTTTTTGCTCCACCATAAAGCATAGAGCCTATTGCTACTACAGTCAAGATATAAAATGCATATAATCCAGCTCCAACAGTTTTTGACGTTGATTCAGTTACATCGGTACCTTTATCAATAAATGGTTGAAGATTTAAATCTGTACCAGACGAAATGCCATATGATATAAAAATAACTGCTAAAAAGGCTCCAACTGTTCGTAAAGTCTTTTTTATGTTTCCTGCAAATAGTCCTTTAAGCACAAAAAAGAGAACTAGTAACAATACAATAGCTAATACAGCATAGGCTACATACAACATGTTACTACTCATACTTTCAGCACTCTCCTCACTACCTGCCATAATCAATAGTGCAAAAATGGCACCTATTATAGCAAGAGCAAAAGCTACTATTTTAATTATTTTATGAAAATTCATAATTCTTTTATTTAATTTATATTATTATTTTTTGTTTCTAATTAATAGATCCATTAACGTGATAGAAGCATCTTCCATATCGTTAACAATACTATCAATTTTAGCAATAATATAATTGTAAAAAATTTGAAGTATGATAGCAACAACTAAACCAAATACAGTTGTTAAAAGTGCTACTTTAATACCTCCAGCAACTAGTGATGGTTGCATATCTCCTGCTGCTTCAATTTTATCGAATGCTTGAATCATACCAATAACAGTACCCATGAAACCAAGCATAGGTGCTAGAGCAATAAATAATGAAATCCAAGAAACATTTTTCTCTAATTGCCCCATTTGAACACCTCCGTATGCTACAACAGCTTTTTCAGCAGCTTCTAAACCTTCATCTGTTCTATCTAAACCTTGATAATAAATGGAAGCGATTGGTCCTTTTGTATTTCTACAAACTTCCTTAGCAGCTTCAACACCACCAGAAGCTAGAGCATCTTCAACATCTTGTGTTAATTTTTTTGTATTAGTAGTTGAAAGGTTTAAAAATATAATTCTTTCTATTGCAATTGCTAATCCTAAAATTAAACATAACAATACAATCCCCATAAAACCAGGGCCTCCTTCAATAAAACGCTTTTTTAATTCTTGATGAAATCCAAGTTCTTCAGCAGGCGCATCGTCTTGTGTAATACTTGTTACCGTTGTTACAGCTGTACTTGTGTTTGCAATTGTTGTTGCATTAGCAGTTCCGAAAGCCATCATTCCTGTTATGGCAAGGATAGAAAATAATCTTTTCATGTTCTAGTTCTTAATTTTATTAGTTAAAGTGTTAAAGATATAAAAAAAAAGCTTTTAAAAATAAAAAATAACAGCAGAGAGGAAGGGATTCGAACCCTCGATACCCTTTTGAGGTATACACACTTTCCAGGCGTGCGCCTTCGACCGCTCGGCCACCTCTCTTTATTTTTAAATACTTTTATTTTGAGGGTCAAATAACAAAAAAATCTTTGAACACTAAAATTTTAATGGTTAATTTTAAGTGATTTCTCCTCGCAATGATGCTTCATACATGGTTTTGAACACTTTACCAGAAATATTAAGGCCTAATAAATACATCAATTTAGCTATTGCAGCCTCAGTAGTAATATCTTTTCCAGAGATTACCCCAATTTTTTTAAGCTTACTACTGGTTTCATAATTACCCATAACCACACTTCCGCCAGAACATTGGGTAATATTAATGATATAAATACCATCTGAAATTTTTTCTTGTAACATATCTATAAACCATTTTTCGGTAGTACAATTACCAGAACCGTAAGTTTCAATTATTAGTGCCTTTAGATTAGGGATATTGAAAACGCTTTCAAAAACTGCTTTATTAATTCCAGGAAAAAGTTTAATTAGTGCTATGTTATCATCTAACTTTTTATTAATAACTAATTTTTTTCTGGTATTTGGTTTAAGTAAATGCTCATTATTAATTTTAAGATATACCCCAGATTCTGCTAAATCGGGATAATTTAAAGATGCAAATGCTTGAAAATTTTCAGCATTTATTTTAGTAGTTCTATTGGCTCTGTACAATTTATATTCAAAATATAAACAAACCTCTTTAACGGCCGGTTTCCCTTTAATTTGCATGGAAGCAACCTGAACAGCTGTAATTAAATTTTCTTTTGCATCAGTTCGCAAGTCTCCAATTGGCAATTGAGAACCTGTGAATACAACTGGTTTTGCTAAATTTTCCAACATAAAACTTAATGCAGAAGCAGTGTAACTCATAGTATCGCTGCCATGTAAAATTACAAAACCATCAAAATCATTATAGTTTACCTCAATAATTTCTACCATTTGAACCCAATACTGCAGATTCATATTACTAGAATCTATTGGGTTTTTAAATGATATGGTATCAATATTGCAATCTAAAAGTTGTAATTCTGGTATTTTCTCTAAAAGAGTTTTAAAATCAAAAGCTTTGAGTACTCCTGTTTTAAATTCTTTTACCATACCAATAGTACCACCAGTGTAAATAAGTAGTATGTTAGATTTAGTTTTGCTCATGGTTATTATATATTGAAAATATCTTTTGAATTTTCTGTAGTAATTTCAGCAAGTTCTTCAATCGACATATTATATATTAAAGATAGTTTTTCTAAAACCTTCAATATATATAAACTTTCATTTCGTTTTCCTCTATATGGCACTGGTGCTAAATAAGGCGAATCGGTTTCTAAAACTATATGTTTTAAATCTAATTTTTCTAGAAACTGATCTATTTTTCCATTTTTAAATGTAACTACGCCACCAACTCCTAACTTCATATTATAAGATATAGCTTGTTGAGCTTGTTCTAAAGTTCCAGTAAAACAATGAAAAATCCCAAATAAATCATCTCCCTTTTCAGCCTCTAAAATTTGAAAAATTTCATCAAAAGCATCTCTGCAATGAATAACTATTGGTAATTTATATTTTTTAGCTAACCTAATTTGGTGTTTAAAAGCAATTTGTTGAATATTTAAAGTGGTTTTATCCCAATATAAATCAATACCAATTTCTCCTATGGCATAAAACTTTCGAGATTTTAGCATTTCCTCTACATGTTTCAACTCATAATCATAATTTTCTTTTACATGAGTTGGATGTAAACCCATCATTAAAAAGATATTATCTGGATACAGGTGCTCTAAATTAAACATTGCGTTAGTGTAAGTAGAATCAATAGCAGGTATAAAAAATCTTGAAATACCATGCTCAATTGCTCTGTTTATCGTTTCGCTTCTATCTTCTTCAAAAGCTTCACTATATAAATGTGTATGGGTATCTGTTATAATCATTTTGTAAAAATAATTGTTTTACATGATTATATTTGTTTAAAATTAAATGGACTTTCATGCTTCAAGAATTTCTCTTAGAAAAAGGTTACACTAAAATAAAATTACGATTAACTAAAACGAATCATTTTGAAATTAAAGCAACTATAAATGGCAAAAAAGGCTTATTTATTTTAGATACTGGTGCCTCCAATTCTTGTGTTGGTTTTGAAGCTATTAAAACTTTTAAATTAAAAGCTGAAGACTCCATAATTAAAGCTGCTGGTGCAGGTGCTATTGGCATGGATACTAAAACGGCTAAAAAAAATAAAGTTAAAATTGGAAAGTGGAAAAAGGATAAAGTTGTTTTGGTTTTATTTAATCTCAGCCATGTTAATGAAGCTCTAGTTAATCACAACTCACAACCTGTTGATGGGATAATTGGAGCCGATATTTTAAAAAAAGGGAAAGCCGTAATAGATTATGAAAAGAAATATTTATATTTAAAGTTATAAATTAATAGCAAAAAATTTCTTAATATTTAATGAATACCTCAATAGTAATTGCAGACGATCATCCTTTGATGTTGCGTGGACTTACTGATTTTTTAACATCTAAAGGATACAAGATTGTTGGAAGTGCTGAAGATGGAAATTCTGCTTACAACCTAATTGTAAAGCTAAACCCTAAAATTGCCATATTAGATATTAGAATGCCTCATAAAACAGGTTTAGAAATTGCTGAAGCTTGTAAAAAAAATAATTTATCAACTAAAATTATACTTATAACTTTTGATAAAGAAGAAGTATTATTTGATAAAGCTAAGGAACTAAATGTATACGGATATATTTTAAAAGAGTTTACTATTGAAGAAATTGAAACTTGCATAAAAAGTGTAGAAAAAAACACACCTTATTTTAGCGAAGAGATTGCTCATTATTTAAAGTTGAGTGATTTGGGAGAAAAACCTGATGCTTTAAATTTATTAACAAAGTCTGAATTAAGAATATTAAAACTTATTTCTGAAAATAGAACTAGTCAAAATATCTCAGAAGAATTGAATATTTCTATTCGTACAGTTGAAAAACATCGTAGTCATATAGTTGCTAAATTAGATTTAGACGATAAACCTACATCACTCACTATTTGGGCTGGATTGAATAAAGAATTTATATAAAAATACGTAGAACTACGTATTTTTTATATGAAAAACATAAATTACTTTTACCCTGCTATTAATTAGTTCTTAGGGAGAATTATAGAAGGCTCTAAATTGTTTCAATTTAGGGCTTTCGCATTTTATTTAGTTACCTCATCAATTAAAAATACGTAGAACTACGTATTTTATTTTATCTTCTTATACTATATTTTTACAAAGCTATTAATCAACTTTTTTGAGGGATAAAAAGGGAACTCTGTGAAATTAGTCACAGAGTTTCTGATTTTAGTTTTTTAATCCTTTTTTACTTTGCATGAAATGAGAATAAAAATGAAAAAATATAATAATTTAGAAAAATACTGTTTTATTGGATTAGTCTTTTTAGTTATAGCGGTAATTTTCTTGAATATATTTATCTTTTTTTTTAGTTAGTTTTAGTTAAAAAAAGGGTGATGTTTTAAAACACCACCCTTTTTTATTTTATTTAAAATCTGTTTTAAAGTTCTAAAGCTTTTTTGATATCGTTATTCATTAATAATTCTGTTGGATTTTCTATAGCTTCTTTTACAGCAACTAAAAAACCAACACTTTCTTTTCCATCAATAATTCTATGATCGTATGATAAAGCTACGTACATCATTGGATGAATTTCTACATTACCATTAACAGCTATTGGCCTTTCAATAATATTATGCATTCCTAAAATGCCACTTTGTGGTGGATTAATTATGGGAGTTGATAACATACTTCCAAATACACCTCCATTTGTAATAGTAAAGGTACCCCCTGTCATTTCGTCAATAGTAATTTGTCCATCTCTAGCTCTAAGCGCTAAGCGTTTTACTTCATTTTCAACACCTCTAAAACTTAAATTTTCAGCATTACGAATAACAGGAACCATTAATCCTTTTGGTCCAGAAACTGCGATACTAATATCACAAAAATCATATGAAATCATTTCCTTATCATCAATCATCGAGTTTACAGCAGGATACATTTTTAATGCTCTAACAACAGCCAATGTAAAGAAACTCATAAAACCTAAACCAACACCGTGCTTATTTTTAAACGTTTCTTTGTACTCATTTCTTAAATTGAAAATAGGTGTCATGTTAACTTCATTAAAAGTAGTTAACATAGCTGTAGTATTTTTAGCTTCAACTAAACGTTCTGCTACTTTACGCCGTAACATAGACATTTTACTTCTTGAAGCACCACGATTACCACCTGTTGGAGTTCCCATAGAAGGCACTGCATTTATAGCATCTTCTTTTGTAATTCTAGCGTCAATTCCAGAACCAGAAACTGTAGAGGGTTCTACTCCTTTTTCTGCTAAAATCTTTTTTGCAGCAGGACTAGCCGACCCTGTAGCATATGTTTTACTTTCAGTAACAACTAGTTTTGGAGTTTCAGCTTTAGGAGCTTCCTTTATCTTTTCTTCTTTAGGAGCGTTACTCCCTTCAGGTTTTTCAGCACTTGTATCAATTAAACATACCACAGCTCCAACAGCTACAGCATCTCCTTCTTCTGCTTTAAGCGTAATAATTCCGCTTACTTCTGCTGGAAGCTCTAGTGTCGCTTTGTCGCTATCTACTTCTGCTATAGCTTGATCCTTCTCTACATAATCACCATCTTCGACTAACCATGTTGCAATTTCTACTTCTGTAATAGACTCGCCTGGAGAAGGCACTTTCATTTCTAAAATCATTCTTTTATAATTTTAATGTATCTTAATTTTTTATTCAATATCAAAAACGGCGTTTATAACTCGCTGTTGTCTTCTTTTATCTCTTGTACTAGAACCTGGTGCTGGCACAGAGCTAAATGGCCTAGACATGACTTCTAATTTAACCAAATCCATACGTTGTAACATATGACTCCAAGCACCCATATTTTTTGGTTCTTCTTGTGCCCAAATATATTTTTCAACATTTGGATATCGATTAATAACTTCTTGAATTTTTTTAAGATGAAGTGGAAATAGCTGTTCTATTCTAACTAAAGCGACATCTTCTTTATTTAATTCTTCTCTTTGAGCTAACAAATCATAATAAAATTTACCTGTACAGAAAACTAATTTTTTAACTTCTTTAGTATTTACAGTATCGTCGATAACCTCTTGAAATTCACCATTAGCAAGTTCATTTATAGATGAAACTGCTTTTGGATGACGAAGTAAACTTTTTGGAGTAAATACAATTAGGGGTTTTCTATAATCGCGTTTCATCTGACGACGCAATAAGTGAAAGAAATTTGCTGGTGTAGAACAATCTGCTACAATCATATTATCATCTCCACATAATTGTAAATAACGCTCCATTCGTGCTGAGGAATGCTCAGAACCTTGACCTTCATACCCATGCGGTAATAAAACTACAATGCCGTTTTGAGACTTCCATTTATCTTCTGCTGCAGAAAGATATTGATCGAAAATAATTTGAGCTCCATTACTAAAATCACCAAATTGTGCTTCCCAGATGGTTAATGTATTTGGATTAGCCATCGCATATCCATAATCAAAACCAAGTACACCATATTCAGATAAAAAGGAATTATAAATATCCATTTTACCTTTATTTTCTGGATTTGTATTTAATAAATTGATGCGCTCCTCAGATATTTCATCACGCAAAATAGCGTGTCTGTGACTAAAAGTGCCGCGTTCTACATCTTGCCCAGAAATACGAATATTAAAACCTTCTTCCATTAAACTACCATAAGCTAAAGTTTCGGCCATTCCCCAATCCAATGTATCTGTTTCAAAAACCATTTTAGATCTTCCTTCTAAAATACGCTCGGCTTTGCGTAAAAATTTAACACCCTTGGGTACAGTTGAAACTATTTTAGAAATGTTTTCTAATTTTCCTTTTGAATAGGTAGTGTCATCCTTTTCAAGCATCGCTTCAATTCCTCTTCGTTGAAAATTAGTCCAACGTTCTTGCATAAACTCTCTTACTTTTGAAGATTCAGCCTCTTTAGATTTCTCATATTCTTTTTCTAAAGTCTCTCTAAAATCTTCTACAATTTTATCAGAATAAGCTTTATTAATAGTGTTTTCAGCTATCAGCTTGTCTGAATAAATTTTAAAAGGGTTTTCATGTTTCGCGATATTTTTATATAGTTTAGGCTGAGTAAAACGAGGCTCATCCCCTTCGTTATGCCCGTATTTTCTATAACCTAATAAATCAATATATACATCTTTTTTGTAACGCATTCTATATTCAAGAGCCATTTCTACGGCATGAACAACGGCTTCAGCATCATCAGAATTTACGTGTAATACAGGTGAAAGCGTTACTTTAGCTACATCTGTACAATAGGTGCTTGAACGAGCATCTAAGTAATTAGTAGTGAAACCTATTTGATTATTTACTACAATATGTATGGTACCACCTGTTTTGTATCCATTTAATTGGCTCATTTGAGCAACTTCATAGACGATACCCTGTCCCGCAATAGCTGCATCACCATGGACAATGATTGGAATAATTTTAGAATTATCACCATCATAATCACTATCAATTTTAGCTCGGGTAATACCTTCTGCAACGGATGCCACAGTTTCAAGATGAGATGGATTTGGGACTAAATTCATCTTAATTTTTTTACCATTTTGGTAGGTTTTATCAAGTGTTAATCCTAAGTGGTATTTTACATCGCCATCAATGTTTTCATCTTCAAAATCTTTTCCATCAAACTCGCTAAAAAGCTCATTCATTGGTTTTCTAAATATATTTACCAAAGTACTTAAACGACCTCGATGCGCCATCCCTAAAACGCACTCTTTAATACCATATTTCTCAACAGAATAAAAAAGAACGTTACTTATTGCAGGTATTAAAGACTCCCCTCCTTCCAAAGAAAAACGTTTTTGTCCAACGTATTTTGTTTGTAAAAAGTTTTCAAAATTAACGGCTTGATTTAATTTTGAAAGAATATATTTTTTTGTTTCTGAGGAAAAATTAGGCTGGTTATCATTTTTGTTTAATTGTTCTTGCCACCATTTAATAACCTCAGGATTACGCAAATACATATACTCAACACCAATAGAGCTACAATATATTTTTTCTAAATGTGCTATTATCTCACGTAATGTTTGAGAACCTATACCTAAAATTTCTCCTGCATTAAAAACCATATCTAAATCACTATCTGAAAGATTGAAGTTTTTTATTTCTAAAGTTGGAGAATAACTTCTTCTATCTCGAACAGGATTTGTTTTTGTAAACAAATGTCCTCGCATTCTATAACCATCAATTAACTTAACTACTTGAAATTCTTTTTGAAGATGCTCTGGCATTTGAGTTGAAACACCTTCAATAATTTCAACACTTAAACCATAATTTTCACTACCAAAATCATACCCCTGGAAAAAGGCTCTCCAACTTGGTTCTATAGAATCTGGGTTTTGTAAATATTGATCATATAAATCAGCGAAATAAGCTGTATGTGCGGCGTTTAAAAAGGAAAATTTATCCATTGTTATTTTTATACTATAACGATTTAGTCAAAATATTTTTCAAAAATACAACTTTTACTAAAATTAGATGTTTCTTTAGCTACATTTATAATGAATAATTCTGATTTTATTCGCTTTAAATCAAGAACTCTTAATTTTTTAACAAAAACTGTTTTCTATGAACTTATTTTTTTGAAAAATTAAAAAAACAGGCATTACCCTTATTATTATTTTGATGGGTTTTCTCAAAGATTTTTTTGAAAATTGAAAAGGCGATTTTTGGAAACAAATTAGATATGGTGGGGTATTGGTTTGAACTTTGGAGATGATTTTTTAGCGGAACAATTGCTCCAAGTGGCATTTATGAATTCAAAAATACTTTAGCTTTAGGTTATAGAAATGGCAATGTGACTTTTGGTATTAGATACCATGTTTTAAATGATGACCAAAAAAGTATACGCATTGACCATTGGATACCTTTTGTTCGATTTTATTTTTAGGTTTGAACCAATATAAACTTGTTAAATCTAACTGTATTTATTTCTAAACCAAACTTTTTGCCACTCACGTTTTAATATCAAAAATGAAACATCTTCTGAAAGCTTTAACAAATCTTCACCATCTAAAGCTTTAACAGCTTTTTCAGGCACATCAATAATGTAAAGTAAGTTTAAGTACTCTGTAAATTTTTCTTGAATGAGTTTATAAATTTTTTCATGGAGTATGAGTTTTAAACTAGATGGTAAAACATCTTCATGAAAATCTAAATTAATATTAGCTAAGAGTAAATCTTTATTTAATTGAAAAATTAATTTTTTATATAATTCCAGCTCATTTGCCGTTTCAACTAATTCATCAAAAGTAGCTGGCAGCTTCATTAAACAGTTCTATTCATTAAACTTTGTCCAAAATCTTTTAATAATTCCTTTTTCTTGCCAGAAATATTTAAGGGTTCTAAAACTTCAAAAGCTTTATTAGTGTAATGTAAAATAGCTGATTTGGTAGCGTCGGCAGATCCAGAAGTTTGAAATAGCTGTTTTGCAATAGTAATTTTACTTACAATTTCTTCTGGATTTATTGAAAATAATTGTTTTAAGGTTAGCCTATCAGATTCATTTGAATACTCTAAAGCTTTTAAGTATAAGTAGGTTTTTTTATTTTCAATAATATCACCACCTACTTGTTTTCCAAAAGTTTTTGGATCACCAAAAGCATCTAGATAATCATCCTGTAATTGAAAAGCTATCCCTAAGTTTCTTCCAAATTCGTATATATTATTTTGATCATCTACAGAAGCTCCAGCCACTATAGCACCCATTTTCATGGCTGCACCAACTAAAACAGCTGTTTTGTATTCAATCATTTTCAAATATTCACCAATGGTAACATCATTTCTGGCTTCAAAGTCAACATCATATTGTTGGCCTTCGCAAACCTCTAAAGCGGTTTTACTAAAGAGTTTAGCTAAAGATTGAAAAGTGTCAGGCTGATAATTCTCAAAAAGTTGATAAGCCATAATTAACATAGCATCACCAGAAAGAATTCCTGTATTAATATCCCATTTTTCATGCACGGTTTCTTGCCCTCTTCTCAGAGGTGCATCATCCATAATATCATCATGAACTAATGAAAAATTATGAAAAACCTCAATGCTTAATGCAGCTGAAAGCGCTTTTTTATAATCACAATCAAAAACCTCAGCAGCCATTAAAGTTAAAACAGGACGTAATCTTTTACCACCCAATTTTAAGATGTATTGTATAGGATTGTAAAGGTTTTTAGGTTCTTTTGTTACCGCATATTCCTCTAGATATGCAACAAAATGGTTTTGATATTCTTCAATTAAAAGCATAAAGCAAAAATAAATTAAAAACCTCAATAAAATTATCTTGAAATAAAATATGTGTTAAATAATTGTAAACTTTGGAAACTTTTTTTGTTTTTAAAGTTTCCTATTGTACATTTGCCTCCATATTATGAGAGAAAAAATTGTACATAAAGCAGCAGAATTATTCCTTAACCTAGGTTTTAAAAGTGTTACTATGGATGATATAGCTACTGAAATTGGAATATCTAAAAAAACAATTTATGCTCATTTTGAAAACAAAACAAAACTAGTTGAAGCAGTTACTTTTGAACTTTTTGAAACTATTTGTGATGGTATTGATTGTATCTGTAATGCTTCAGTTAATCCTATTGAAGAGTTGTATGATATAAAAATGTTTGTAATGCATCATTTAAAAAACGAAAAATCATCACCTCAATTTCAGCTTAAAAAATATTATCCTGAAACCTATGAAATTTTAAAAGGTAAGCAGTTTGAAAAAATGCACGAATCTGTTAAAGAGAGTCTACAAAAGGGAGTAAACACACAATTATTTCGACCTAATATCGATGTAGATTTTATCTCTAGAATGTATTTTAATGGTATGACAGGTATCAAGGACGTTTCCATATTTCCGCAAGAATTATACACCATGGAATATTTAACAGAGAGTTACTTAGAATATCATTTAAGAGCTATTGTAACAGATAAAGGATTACTAATATTAAACAAGTTTATAACGTCAAATCAATCATAAAAATGAAAAATAAATTAATACTATTTTTTAGTTTATTAATTTCTATTACGGGAATTTCCCAGGAAAGGAATCTTAGCTTTTCTTTGCAAGAAGCGATAGATTATGCGATAGAAAATAATAAAAATATTAAAAATGCTGACCTAAATATTTTAGCAGCAGAAAAACAAGTTTGGGAAACTACAGCATTAGGATTACCGCAAATAAACGGTACAATAGATTACCAAAATTATATAAAAACACCCTTTGACATATCAGCTTTAGAACCTGGAGATCCATTTCTATTTCTTTTTCCTAAACATGGTTTAACTCCAAGTATTTCATTATCTCAATTACTTTTTGATGGAGGTTATATAGTAGGTTTACAGTCTAATAAAGTGTTTTTAGAAATCTCTGAAAATGCTAGAGAAAAAACAATCAATGAAGTTGAAACTTCCGTAGTTAGTGCCTATAATAATGTTTTACTTACCAGAGAAAGCATAGAAATTACTAAAAAAAATATAGAAATTCTTCAAAATAATTTGAATGAGACTGTTAAAATATATGAAAATGGATTAGCAGAAGAAGAAGATGTTGAACAACTTCAAATTACACTTTCTAGTTTAGAAATAAACTTAAAAAACTTAGAAACACTTTTCAATATCTCAGAAGGTTATTTAAAGGTATTACTTGGTATCGATTTAAATGAACCAATTGAACTTAAAGACAATCTTGATGATTTAATACTAAAAAACATTTCATTAGAAATTATTAGTGAGGTACATCCTGTTGCTAATAATATTGATTATAAGATAGCAGCAAATGAAGTTGTAAGTACAGGTTTAGAATATAAACTTGAAAAATCTGAAAGCCTTCCAAAGCTAAATGCCTTTGTTAACTCCAGTTATTTAGGATATACTGATGAATTTTCAAACTATTTTACAAGAGAACAGGATTGGCTTTTTACAGTGGTTGGTGGTATAAGCTTGAAGTTTCCAATATTTAGTTCGTTTGGAGGTAAAGCAAAACGTCAGAAAGCAAAAATTCAATGGGACATTTCTAAAAACAATCTCAGTTTGAAAGAAAGTCAACTAGAATTAGAATTCAAAAACACTAAAAACGAATATAATCTAGCAATAGAAACCTACGCTAACAAACAAAAAAACTTAGCGCTAGCGGAGAAAATAGAAAAGAAAAACACTATTAAATTTAAAGAAGGCATAGCTGGAAGCTTTGATTTAAGGCAAGCACAATTACAATTATATTCAAGCCAACAAGAATATTTACAAGCAATGATTGATGTTATTAACAAAAAAGCTGAATTAAAAAACTTATTAAACATTCAAAACTAATAAATATGAAATACATATATACTTTATCATTAGTAACATTACTTTTAACATCTTGTAGTGGTAACAAAAAGAAATCTGTTGAAGCTATTATTGCTTCAGATGATTTGGAATTAATCAGACAAAAGAAATCTGAATTAGATATTTCTGCTCAAGAAATTTCAACGCAACTAAAACAACTAGAGGAAAAAATAAAAGATCTAGACCCACAGGAAAAAATTCCATTAATAACAACTTTTGCAACAAAAGAAGCTGTTTTTACTCACTTCGTAGAATTACAAGGTAATGTTAACACTAAACAAAATTTATTAATCTATCCAGAATTTTCTGGAGTATTATCTAATGTTTATGTAAAAGAAGGACAAAAAGTTAATAAAGGACAAGTTTTAGCAAAAATTGATGATGGTGGTTTAAACCAACAATTAGCTCAGTTAAAAATTCAAACCAATTTAGCAAAAACAACTTTTGAGCGTCAAGAACGCCTTTGGAATCAAAAAATAGGTAGCGAAATTCAATTTTTACAAGCAAAATCTAGTTACGAAGCCCAACAACAAGCCGTAAATCAACTCGAACAACAAGTAGCAAAAACTTTAGTTCGTGCACCTTTTAATGGGACCATAGATGATGTGATTACAGATCAAGGCTCTGTAGTAGGTCCGGGGCAATCACAATTATTCAGAATTGTAAACCTAGATGATATGTTTATAGAAACTGAAGTCCCAGAGCTTTATGTTTCAGACATAAAAAAAGGTAAAGAGGTACAAGTCTCGTTTCCAGTTTTAGGAAAAGAAATAAATGCAATAGTGCGTCAATCCAGTAATTTTATAAATCCTGCTAATAGAACTTTTAAAGTTGAAGTAGGCATTCCAAATAAAGATAAATCTGTAAAGCCTAACCTTACGGCAAAACTTAAAATTAATGACTACACCAATCATAACGCTATTTTAATTCCACAAAGTATTATTTCTGAAAATGCAGAAGGCCAACAATATGTGTATACAATTATTAATAAAACTGGAGATAAAGCAACTGTAAAACGTGAAATTATTGAAACAGGAAGAACACAAGGAGACTATATTGAAGTCTTATCTGGCATAAAAAATGGTGAAGAAATTATTGATGAAGGAGCTCGTAGTGTTAAAGAAGGGCAAGAAGTTAAAATTCTAATTATTGTTGCCAACTAATTTTAAACATTAAAACTAATGACTAAAAATAAAAAACAAAAACAAGTAGATAAAGAATTTGGTTTATCATCTTGGGCTATAAACAATAAAACAACGATGTATGTTTTAATAGCAGTCATACTCTTTTTAGGTGCTGGTGCTTATTTTAATATGCCTCGAGAAAATTTCCCTGAAATAAAAGAAACAAAAATTTATATAAGTTCCATTTATCCAGGAAATACAGCAGAGGATATTGAGAAACTGATTACTGACCCAATTGAAGATAAACTTAAAACAGTAAGTAATGTTGTTGAAATTACATCTACATCACAAGAAGATTACTCGATAGTAATTGTTGAATTTGATGAAAACATATCAGTTGAAGCTGCAAAACAAAAAGTAAAAGACGAAGTAGATTCTGAAACATCAGGCGAAGACTGGCCAACATTTAATGGGGCCAAAGTGGAGCCAAATGTATTCGATTTAAGCATGTCTGAAGAAATTCCAATTCTTAATATCAATATTTCTGGAGATTATCCTGTTGATAAACTTAAAGAATACGGAGAGTATCTTGAAGATCAAATAGAAAGTTTACAAGAAATTAAGCAAGTAGATATTAGAGGTGCCCAAGAAAAAGAAGTAGAAGTCGCTGTTGATATTTATAAAATGATGGCAGCTCAAGTAAGTTTTGATGATATTATTAATACGATTAGTAGAGAAAACATGACGATGTCTGCTGGTAATTTAATTACTAGTGGCCAACGCAGAACCATACGTATATTAGGCGAAATCGAAAACCCAAGCGAACTTGATAACTTTGTTGTAAAATCCGAAAGAGGTAATCCTATTTACTTAAGAGATGTAGCCAAAGTAACTTTTAAGGATGAAGACAAAACAACATATGCTAGAGAATTTGGAGAACCTGTAGTAATGCTTGATGTAAAAAAACGTGCAGGTAAAAACATGGTAGCAGCCGCAGAACAAATCCAAGAAATTGTTAAAACGGCTATTAAAAATGTGTTTCCTCCAGATTTAAAAGTTACCATTGCCAACGATCAATCTTCAAAAACTATTGGTCAGGTTGATGATTTAGTAAACAATATCATATTTGGTATAATTCTAGTAGTCACTGTTTTAATGTTCTTTTTAGGATTCAAAAACGCTTTATTTGTTGGTTTTGCTATTCCTATGTCTATGTTCATGTCTTTGATGATTTTAAATTATTTGGGCTATACAATGAATACCATGATTCTTTTCGGTTTAATCATGGGATTAGGCATGCTAGTAGATAATGGTATTGTTGTAGTAGAAAATGTATATAGACTTATGGAGGATGAAGGCATGGGTAGGATTGAAGCCGCTAAAAAAGGGATTGGAGAAATAGCATTTCCAATCATTATATCTACTGCAACAACTGTTGCTGCCTTTGTTCCTCTTGGTTTATGGCCGGGAGTTATGGGACAATTCATGATATATTTTCCAATAACACTATCTGTAGTTTTAGGCTCCTCATTATTTGTTGCCATTTTCTTTAATTCTGTAATGGTTTCTCAGTTCATGACTCTTGAAGATAAAAATATGCCTTTAAAACAGATTATTAAAATTTCAATCATAATGTCATCTATTGGTATTTTAATTTTTGCTTTTGGTGGAAATTATAGAGGCCTAGGTACTTTAATGGTGGTAACAGTTTGTTTATTATGGATTTATAGATTGTTTCTAAGAAAATGGTCAAATAATTTCCAAAATAAAACCTTACCTCGCTTGGAGAATTTTTATGAAAAATCACTAAGAACCTCATTAAGCGGAAAAAAACCTGCAATAATAACAATTGGCACAGTTGTTTTACTTATTATAGCCTTTATGGGATTCGGTGCTTCAATAGGAAGTCAACGTACCAAAGTAGAATTTTTCCCAGATAATACACCTAATCAAATTATTGTTTATATCGAATATCCTGAAGGTACCGATATTAAGAAAACTAATGCAATTACAAAAGATATTGAAAAACGGGTTTATCATATTTTAAACGACACTGCTTACATAGATGGAGAATTCAATTTTTTAACAGAAAGTGCTGTTTCACAAGTTGGAGAAGGTGCAGGAAACCCTCAAACAGATGGAGGTTCAGCTGCTGAAATGCCTCATCGAGGAAAAATTACAGCAACCATGCGTGAATATAAGTTCAGAAAAGGATCTGACAGTAATGTGCTTCTAAAAAAAATACAAGAAGCCTTAAAAGACATATACCCTGGTGTTGCCATATCTGTAGAAAAAGACGCGGTTGGTCCTCCAGCTGGTTATCCCATAAATGTTGAATTAGAAGGGGAAGATTATTCCGAGTTAATTATTACTGCTGAAAAAATGCGAGATTTTATTAACACTAAAAATATTCAAGGTATTGATGAGTTAAAGATTGATGTGAATAAATCAAAACCATCAATGCAAGTTCATGTAGATAGAAAAAAAGCAGGAGAATTAGGTGTCACTTCAGGTCAAGTTGGTCAACAATTAAGAAATTCTATATTTGGAGCTAAAGCCGGTATTTATAAAAAAGATGGTGAGGATTATGATATTTATGTTCGATTTAATGAGGAAAATAGATATAACACCAGTGCTATTTTTAATCAAAAAATAACATTTAGAGATATGGCAACTGGTCAAATAAAAGAAATTCCTGTTTCTGCAGTTGCTAAACAAAATAACAACTCTGGTTTTAGTGCAATCAAACATAAAGATGTAAAACGAGTTGTAACACTATACTCAGCATTAGCACCCGGATATACGGATGCTGGTGCAATTGTATCTCAAATTAAAAATGAGATGCAAAGCTTTACTGAAAAACCAAGTAACGTAAAAGTTGACTATACGGGACAAATAGAAGAACAAAATAAGCAAATGGCCTTTTTAATGGGTGCCTTTTTTACAGGTTTAGGTTTAATTTTCTTCATTTTAATATTCCAATTTAACTCTATTTCTAAACCAGGTATTATTATGTTAGCTATATTCTTAAGCTTAATAGGTGTATTTGGTGGTATAGTAGCAACTGGAAGTTCATTTGTAATCATGATGACTATGATGGGCATTATTTCCCTAGCAGGAATTGTAGTTAATAATGGCGTTGTACTTTTAGATTATACACAACTTTTAATTGATAGAAAAAAGGTTGATCATAACTTAGAGGATAACCAATATATTGAAAATGATGAACTTTTAGAGGCTATTGTAAAAGGTGGAAAAGCACGTTTACGTCCTGTATTATTAACTGCCATAACTACTATTTTAGGGTTAATTCCACTAGCAACAGGTTTAAATATCAACTTCTTTACATTATTTAGTGAATTTGATCCTAATATTTATATGGGTGGTGACAACGTGATTTTCTGGGGACCATTAGCTTGGACCGTAATTTACGGATTATTTGTAGCTACCTTCTTAACACTTATTGTAGTCCCCATTCTATTTTATTTAGTTACTAAATTTAAAATGTGGTTATATAGAGACAGCATAAGTATTGATAAAAAATTAGTTACTCAAGATTAAATTGTTTACTAATTAAATAAAAAAAGCCTCAACAATTGTTGAGGCTTGTCCGCTATTAATAATCCTAAAAACAACTATGCGAATTGGGCTGCATCAATTTTAATATTAACTTTTTGAGTATTCATAATTTTATGCTTATGAGCACCTTTCCAATTCAGATTTTTACCATAATTATAAACGCCATTTTTATCTAAAGGATCCATTACCATTAAATAAATCCACTCGTTATCAAGTAAATTTTTCAGATGTTCATTTCTTAAAAGGATTTCAGTTACCCTAGTTAAAGGTGCTTGTATCATAACCGATAACCTTAAAGGTTGATGGTACATTTCTGAATCTGAACTCATTAATGATTGTAATGGAAGTCCTATTTTTACATCACCTCCATTACCTTGAACCACTCCAAACTTACCAGTAACATTATGTGTTATTTTAGTGCCGCTACCAAAAACTTGGTTATCAACAGTAGAAAAATAATAGTGGTTGTTAATCCACTGAGTAACCACCATTGGTCCTTGCATAATACCTTCTAATGCTTTACCACTTTCATCCATTTCCCAATTATAAGAATGTAAAAAACAACGCCCTTCTAAGTTATTGTTTTTAGTCAACTCTCTTGGGCCAACTATAAAACCTGCATTTTTAGCTAAGCCCCATTCTGGTCTTGTTTCACCCCAATTGTAAGCCTTCTTTTGAGCCAAAGCCACACTATTTATTTCAGCTCCTAATCGTTCCTTTGTGGCTGTTTGTTGAGCTTGTAATAAATCAAATTTTAATTTTTCTAAAGCTTCCTTTTGAGTATTCGAAACCTCAGAATCAAATATTACAATTTCATCTGTTGTTGTATTGTGTTCTGCTCCAATAAAAATTGTATTCTTAGGAATTTCAATATGATGATGTTCTTTTAGAGCTTGTTTTACAGCTTTCATATTGGCTAACTTAGCTAACATTCTTGCATTATGTCTTCCTGGACTTGCAGCACATGCGCCACAATCCAAACTAGAACCAAAAGGATTGTTTACTGAGTGACTTCCATGACCTACAAACAACACTAAAGGTGCAAAATTTCTCCATCCCAATAAGTCAAAAGCAGATTTTACAATAGCAACTTTTTCTTCCAAAGGAATATTTAGATTGTTATGATTATTTGAACGGATCTTTTCAATTTGAGGCTCGCAAATAGATTCAAAATCTGGTGCATTCTTTTTATTAAGTCTATAAAAATAAGCGGGTTTCAGTGTTCTTGCTATTAAAGACATCCCATAAAAAATTCCAGAACCTTCAACATAACCAAAAGCAGAAGGTAACATATTTTTCATTCTTTTCAAAAAATAATTTTTGAACTTTTCGACTTCATTTTTTTGTTTATGAGCTTCAACTTCATTTAATTTATTCTCTTGAGCAACTTCTGTTACATGATAACTTGAGTTTAAAATTGGTGGGCAAGATTTTCGAATTAATCCATCGTTTAAATTTTCGTAATCCATTGCAATTCCAAAAAATCCAGCATAACCAAAAGTTTCGTAATTTCCTTTGTTTTCAATATTTCTTCGGATAAGTTCAGATCTGGTATCTATACAAAAAACCAATTGAGCATCTGAAATATTTGTTTGGTTTTTTAAACTGCTTGTTTCTATCTGTTTTGTTTCTAATTGGTTTACAAGCTTATTTTGCCAACTTTTTTCCCATGCTTTAAGAAAAGTAAGTTGAAGTTTAGTAATAGCCGTATTTGTTAACTCATTATCGTTTTTAGGAAAAATTTCAGCTTTTATTTTTTGGGCAACCCAAAGTCTTACCGCTAAATAATCTTGTAATGTTATAGGGTAAGCTTGTTGCCATTCAGAGTTTGAATTACTACGATAATTTATATATCCGGTCCATCCAGGTAAAGCGGCTAAATGAGCTATAAAGATTTTTGTGTAATCTGCTTTAGAATAATTTTTTAATAACTCATCCAAAGCTTCAGTACTAGTTTTTGGAATATCGTTAATATGCAGTTTTGGTATATCATTATCATAAGCTGCAAGCTTTCTCCAAGCCTTATAAAATCCTTGATTTTTATTTGGCATTTCCCATTCTGCTAATCCTTCATCTATAAAAGCAGATAACCATTTTGCCATAATTAAGTCTAATTCATGATTCTTGTTTTTATATAGACCTGTTTTGAACGATTCCATTTCATTTAAATAATACTCTGGAGATTCTGAAAGTTGATACTCTTCAAGCAACTTTAAAAGTTGATTTTTATCAATATCTCCTTTTTCCCAAGCTTGACGATAAAGAGAAGTTTCAGGAAACATCTTTGCATTAAGATGCTTTCCAGCATGTTTTATTGCTATTTCAAAAGGCATTTGTTCGTATCCTGATAAAGGATTAGAGGTTACAAAAGAATATAATGGCCATGTTTTACCTATTACTTGAGACGCCTCCTTTATACTATTTTTAATATTTAAATTAATCATAATTACTTTGATTTATACATTAAAACAGTTTTTTTACTTGGTTGAGATATGTTAAGTAATTTTACATATAACCACGGATATTTGCGATAAATTCCTAATTTCATTACGAAAAAACCTACTAAGAAAACAGCTCCAAATACTATTTGTATAGCAGATAGAGATAATGGCTCAGCCACCATTGGCATATCGCTCATTAAAACTGTTACAGCGTTATACATAAAAGCATAAGTTGCTATACCTACTAAAAATAATGCTGGTGGTAAAAATGCTTTTTGAAAAACACTCAAACTTTGTTCTTTTACAATATTATAAGTTACTTGTCCAACAGTAATTGCTACTATTAAAGTTAAAAAAACACCACTATTTAAATCTGTTCCTTTTCCTGTTAAGTAATTAAAAAGAAAAGCACCCATCAATCCAAATAAAACAACTACTAAAGCTTGCATTGGTTTTATTGTAATGTTAGGGTTTTTTTGAGGTTTTATTAATTCTATTTGTTCTCCTGAAGATAAAAATAGATATGCTTTGTAAAATCCATGAAGAATTAAATGAACCACCGCGGCATTAAAAAACCCCAGACCGCATTGCATAATCATAAAACCCATTTGAGCAATAGTAGAGCATGCTAGTTTTTGTTTTACATTTACTTGCAAAAGTTTAGTGAATTGAGCTATTACAGCTGTTAAACCTCCAATTATGAATAAAATTATTAATGTATTTGATGCAAATAAAACTGTTGAGAATAATGCCAATAAAATACCCGAGCCGTTTACAAATCCTGCATGCATTAATGCAGAAGCTGGCGTAGGCGAGGTCATGGCAGATAACAACCACCTGTGAAAAGGATAAATAGCTGACTGAATTATGGCTGCTATTATAATGGATAAAGCAGATATTAAGGTAATATGTTTTGGTAAATCATCAACTTTATCAATAATATTATTTAAGGTAAAAATATCTAGTTGAAATGCTAAAATCAATAATCCAAGGCTTAGAAAAAAAGTGCCTACAAGAAAATATTTAAAGGCAAATTTAGAAGCTTCTTGTGCTTCGCCCCATTTAGAATCTACACCAATAAGCCTTGACATAAAAAATCCCATAAAAAACCATGTGGCAATTAAAAGTGCTATATGATTAGACATTACAAATAATAATATCGACAGAGTAAAGCCTATACTTATCAATGAAAATTTAGTTTGATATTTAAACCCTTCCAAATAGTTGAAGCTATAACTTCTTATTAGAGCACTAAAAAAGCTTACTACAGTCCAAATAAGAATTGTAAATCCGTTTATTTTAATTATCCTTTCATATTCCCAACTAGGAATATTTTTAAAATTTAATATTAAAAAAATAAGATTCGCTGCAAAAAAAAGCCAAAGTATAGCTGTAATTCCCTTGCTAACAAATTTTAAATTACTATTTTTTACTGTCATCATTAAGTTTTAAAAAAATTAAGTTTATTAGAAGTTTTTCTTTGAGCTTTACAGCGCATTCTTGCAATAAATACAATTGTTAAAATAAAGCTGCATACTAATATTTTATCCAAAAAGACAGAATCTTGAATGTATGCAAATATTATAAACATCAATAGAAATAACATACCCATAATCGGCAGTACTATAGATTTTAGTGTTTGCATTTGTTTATTATTTATTGTTGTCTGCAAGAGTGATTTCTAAAACACCATTAATTTTCAAATTACTATTTAGTTTTCTTGAGTTATTTATAAACTCTTTAGCAATTTGCTTTTCTTTTTCAAGTTGTGAAATACGATTATCTAATTCGTCTGAATTGCATTTGTGATTGCCTTCCCATTGT
This sequence comes from Flaviramulus sp., assembly GCF_982512915.1. Classification (NCBI taxonomy): domain Bacteria; kingdom Pseudomonadati; phylum Bacteroidota; class Flavobacteriia; order Flavobacteriales; family Flavobacteriaceae; genus Flaviramulus; species Flaviramulus sp. The sequence continues at coordinate 155,842 of NZ_CEWOCJ010000003.1, forward strand.
TGAAGTCTTTGGATTTTATGAAAATTAATTTTTTCATCTATTAAAGCCATTATTACATGTGAGGCTTCTGATGGTGTAAACTCTCCTTTTACCAATTGGATTTTTTGTTTAGTTGTTTGAGATGTCATTAATTCTTGTGTTTCCATTGTAAGTTTTTTAATGAGTTAGAAAAATATTCACTGCAAATATTAAACATATTATCCATTAGAATTTATTTATATTTATTATGTAATATATAAATAATATTAATGTTTAGGTTTTTAAAATACTATAAGGAAAGTTTGAATTCAACTAGATTTCAGTATATTAATTTGGATATACAGAAACAATAAACTGAAATGATTTGTTTAAAATTGAAAATTAACCCATGAATTTTCAATATTTATATTTTAATTAATTATCCCATTAAAAAAAATAACTTATGAATTCAAACTCTATTGTATTTGATTAAATTTGCACAACAAAATTTTACTATGTACAGAAGTCATACTTGCGGAGAATTAACAGCATCACAAATAAACACAGAAGTAACCTTAGCAGGTTGGGTTCAAAAATCAAGAGATAAGGGTTTTATTGTTTGGATAGATTTACGCGACCGTTATGGTATTACCCAATTGGTTTTTGATGAAGAAAGAACATCTAAAACACTGATTGAGCAAGCACAAAACCTTGGGCGTGAATTTGTAATTCAAGTTAAAGGCGTTGTGATTGAACGTGCTTCAAAAAATCCCAATATGCCAACTGGTGATATTGAAATCCTAGTTTCAGAATTAAACATTCTTAATGAATCTCTTTTACCGCCTTTCACAATTGAGGATAAAACTGATGGTGGTGAAGATATTAGAATGAAATATAGATATTTAGATATCCGAAGAAACCCAGTGAAAAACAGTTTGATTTTTAGGCATAAAGTAACTCAAGAAGTTAGAAACTATTTATCTAAAGAGGGTTTTATAGAAGTTGAAACTCCGTATTTAATAAAATCAACTCCAGAAGGTGCTCGCGATTTTGTTGTCCCTTCTCGAATGAACGAAGGACAATTTTACGCACTACCTCAATCACCTCAAACTTTTAAGCAACTCCTTATGGTAGGTGGTATGGATAAATACTTTCAAATTGTAAAATGTTTCAGAGATGAAGATTTACGTGCTGATAGACAACCAGAGTTCACTCAAATAGACTGTGAAATGGCTTTTATTGAGCAAGAAGATATATTAAATGCTTTTGAAGGATTGACGCGTCATTTATTAAAAGAAGTAAACGGTGTTGAAATCGATAAATTTCCAAGAATGCTTTATGATGATGCCATGAAAAAATATGGTAATGATAAACCAGACATTCGTTTTGGAATGGAGTTTGGTGAACTTAATGCCGTTACACAACATAAAGATTTTGGCGTTTTTAATAGCGCAGAATTGGTAGTTGGTATTGCTGTTCCTGGGGGAAACGCTTATACCCGTAAAGAAATAGACCAATTAATTGAATGGGTAAAACGACCTCAAATTGGTGCTTTAGGAATGGTTTATTGCCGTTGTAACGAGGATGGAACTCACAAATCTTCAGTCGATAAGTTCTATGATGAAACCGATTTAGTAAAATGGGCAGAAATTACAGGTGCAAAAGCTGGTGATTTAATTTGTGTGCTTTCTGGAGCAACTCATAAAGTTAGAACACAATTAAGCGCCTTACGCATGGAATTAGCTGAGCGTTTGAGCCTAAGAAACCCCAAAGAGTTTGCACCACTTTGGGTAATGGATTTCCCACTTTTAGAATGGGATGAAGATACAGAACGTTATCATGCCATGCACCATCCATTTACATCTCCAAAGCCAGGGCAATTAGAATTATTAAAAACTAATCCTGGAAAAGTTAAAGCTAATGCATACGATTTAGTATTAAATGGCAATGAAATTGGTGGCGGATCCATACGTATTCATGACAAAGAAACTCAGTCTTTAATGTTTGATTATTTGGGATTTACACCCGAAGAAGCTAAAACTCAATTTGGATTTTTAATGGATGCCTTTCAATACGGTGCTCCACCTCATGGAGGCTTGGCTTTTGGATTGGATAGACTGGTTGCTATTTTAGGCGGGCAAGAAACAATAAGAGACTTTATTGCATTTCCAAAAAATAATTCTGGGCGTGATGTAATGATTGATGCACCTGCACCAATTGATGATAAACAACTAGAAGAATTGAGCTTAAAGCTTAATTTAAAATCATAAAAATCAAATCCTGCTCATAGCAGGATTTTTTAGTAACTTTATAATATGCCTTTTAACTTTAAAAGTCTGTTACGCAAATTTTTAATTTGGAAATATAAACATATTTCTGAAAGGAATTTTATATATGCACTCAGTATATTGGTTGGTTTTCTTGCTGGTATAGGCACTGTTACCTTAAAAAACATAACACATTATATAAGACTACTTTTTGAATTAAGCTTTTTAAAAAATTATCAAAATTCATTGTATTTTATTTTTCCAATTATTGGGCTTCTTTTAGTTTATATAATTAAGCAAGTTTGGTTAAAAAAACACATTGGACATGGTATTTCTTCAACTCTTTATGCCATTTCAAAACTAAATGGTATTATCCCAAGATACAATATTTATGCAGCCTTAATTACAGCGCCTCTAACTGTTGGGTTTGGTGGTTCTGTTGGTTTACAAGGTCCAGCTGTAAGTGTAGGATCTGCCTTAGGTTCAAATGCTGCTCGTTTGTTTCACATGAACACCAAAACGAGAATGCTTCTAATTGGTTGTGCTTCTGCCGGCGCTATGGCTTCCATGTTTAAAGCGCCAATAGCAGCCATCATTTTCGCAATAGAAATTTTTAGTTTAGATATAGCTTTTACATCATTAGTTCCCCTTTTATTAGCCTCTGTATCTGCTGTTTTAACATCATATATGTTTTTAGGAACAGAAGTGTTATTAAGGTTTGAATTAACAGATAAATTTCAAGTAAATGATATTGTATTCTATGCTATTCTTGGTATAGTTACGGGGCTTGCTTCTGTATATTTTTCCAAAGTTTTTTTTGGTATTACTAACTTTTTTAAAAAATTTGAAAGTAGAGCAAAACGCCTATTAATGGGGGGATTAGCTATAGGTACCATGTTATATTTTATACCACCACTTTACGGTGAGGGTTATGGTATTATGAATAATTTACTTAAAGGCGACCATTTAGCAGCTATTGGTTTAACTCCTTTTAACTTAGATTTATCAAACATTTGGATTGTAATTGGTTTATTATTAGGCATCGCTATTTTTAAGGCCATTGCCATGACTACTACTTTTGGAGCTGGCGGTGTTGGAGGAGTTTTTGTACCTACATTAGTGATGGGAAGCGCTATTGGCAATGCCTTTGCTAAAATAATTAATAACATTGGTTTAGATTTTCAAGTTTCTGAATCAAATTTTACACTTATCGGGATGACTGGCTTGATGGCAGGTGTTTTACATGCTCCATTAACAGCTATCTTCTTAATTGCTGAAATTACTGGCGGGTATGAATTGTTTATTCCTTTAATGATAGTTTCTGCTATATCATTCGCTATAACAAAATACTACATTTCTCATTCCATTTATACACTTAAACTTGCAGAGCGAGGAGAACTTATGACGCACGATAAAGATCAAAATGTGCTTATGGTTTTAGATATTGATAAAGTTATTGAGACCAATTTTATTGTGTTAAAACCTGATATGAATCTTGGTGATATTTTAACAAAAGCGGTAGCAAAATCTTCAAGAAACCACTTCCCTGTTGTTAACAATAATGATGAGTTTCTGGGAGTTATACGTTTAGATGATATAAGGCATATGATGTTTGATTCAGATTTATATAACAAGGTTGACGCCTCCAGTTTGATGCATGCTGATGCTGGAATTATTAATTATGACGAAGATTCTATGAACGACATCATGAATATTTTTAAATCCAGCGGTGCTTGGAATTTACCTGTTATTAAAAATGGTAAATATTACGGTTATATCTCTAAATCTAAATTGCTAACAGCGTACAGACAGCAATTAATTAATTTCACCAAATAGTTTTAAAGATCATTAATTATGAAATATGTTATATTAATATTAACCATAGCCGCATTTGTAAGCATTGCTTTAGGTTTTTATTTAGAGGTTGACTATGCTCAAAAACTAGTTGGTTTTGGAGTCTTGGGTTTATTTTTGTTAGTCTTTCCCTTATTTTCATATCACCGATGGAAAGATAAAGACGTAAAAGATTATATGCTAACTAAAGAAAATTTAGATAAAATGCGTGAAAACCAAAAAGATAAAAAGTATTAATTCAAATAACTAAAAATGAAAAGATATTAATTTGAATTAAATATCACTTTCAAGTCAGTTTTTGATATTTTAACTAAACAAAAAGGTTGCGTCATTATAGCATTTGCGATACCTTTGGGAGATAAATAAGTTGTATTTATCAAAATATTTTCAGAGTCATTAACAATATTTAAATTTAAACTATAACCTCCACTACCCCTTACCTTATCAAAAACTGCAATCACATTAAATAAAGAAAAATCTATATTGGTTTCTAAAAAACTATTAGAAACTTTATTTATAGAATCCATTTTAATTAATAAATCATTCCAATCCTTTTGGTTTGAAATAATTAAATTTTGTTCAACAATACCTTCAGAACCCGATCCATAAAGATTACCTTTAGCTATTAGAACAGATTCTACTTTCTCCATTTTTGAATGCTTTTCTTGTGCTTTACAGCTAAATAAAATTAGGAATGATAAAATAACTAATGTTGTTGTTTTTATAATCATAGAATCTTTTTTATTTGCATATATTTATCAATCTCATACTATCTTTCAGTAGTTTAAAAGAATTAATTTAAATTTCGCTTTTCAATAAAAAAACGTTTAAGGAGTGCTGAAGCTTCTTCTTCTAAAATACCTCCTCTAATAGTTGTTTTTGGATGTAATTTTGTGTTTAAATTAATACAACCTCGTTCGGTATCTCTTGCGCCATAAACAATATTAGAAATCTGACTCCAGTACAATGCACCAGCACACATTTGACAAGGTTCTAATGTTACATATAACGTACATTTTTGAAGATACTTACCTCCTAAAAAATTAGCAGCAGCAGTAATAGCTTGCATTTCGGCGTGTGCTGTAACATCGGTTAAAGTTTCTGTTAAATTATGACATCTTGCAATTATTTTATTATCAATAACTATAACTGCTCCAACAGGAATCTCTCCTTTTTCAAAAGCTAACTCAGCTTCCTGAATAGCTTTTTTCATAAAGTAAATATCATCAAAAGGTTGTATCATGATAGCAAAAATACAAATTCATTCTCGTACTTTTGCAATGTGCAAAAATCGATTTTAAATCATATAAACTCACCCAAAGAGTTACGTCTTTTAAACCAAAAAGACTTACCTCAACTTGCAAAAGAATTACGTGATTTTATAATCAATATTGTTGCTAAAAAAGAAGGACACTTAGGTGCTAGTTTAGGCGTGATTGAACTTACTATAGCATTGCATTATGTCTTTAACACACCTGAAGACCAACTCATTTGGGATGTTGGACATCAAGCTTATGCGCATAAAATTTTAACTGGTAGGAAAGAAATTTTCCATACCAACCGCCAACTTGGTGGTATTAGTGGTTTTCCAAAACGTAGTGAAAGTGAATACGATACTTTTGGTGTTGGACATGCATCAACATCTATTTCGGCTGCTTTAGGAATGGCTATTGCATCAAAATTAAAAGGAGATTTTGACAAACAACATATTGCTGTTATTGGAGACGCTAGTATTGCAGGAGGGATGGCTTTTGAGGGTTTAAACCATGCTGGGGTTACAGATGCCAATTTATTAGTTATTTTAAATGATAATGCTATTGGAATAGACCCAAGCGTTGGTGCTTTAAAAGCCTATTTAACCCATGTAAAAAACGGAACTCAAAAACGAAATAATATAATTGAAGCTTTAAATTTTGATTATTCTGGTCCAATTGACGGGCACGATATTGATAAAATTATTTTAGAACTTGAAAGACTGAAAACAGTAAAAGGCCCTAAATTTTTACATGTTATTACAACAAAAGGTAAAGGACTTAAACAAGCCGAAGAAAATCAAGTAACATATCATGCTCCTGGTAAGTTCGATTCTAAAACTGGAGATTTAATTGCTAAGTCTACCAATGAACAGCCTCCAAAATACCAAGATGTTTTTGGATATACCATACTTGAATTAGCTAAATCAAATAAAAATATCGTAGGTATAACACCTGCAATGCCTACAGGTAGTTCGTTAAAATATATGATGGATACAATGCCAGATAGAGCTTTTGACGTTGGTATTGCTGAGCAACATGCTGTAACTTTAGCTGCAGGTATGGCAACTCAAGGTTTAATACCATTTTGCAATATTTACTCTACATTTTTACAACGTGCTTACGATCAAATTATTCATGATGTAGCCTTACAAAAACTACCTGTTGTTTTTTGTTTAGACCGTGCTGGTTTAGTTGGTGAAGATGGTGCCACACACCATGGCGTTTTTGATTTAAGCTATTTAAGATGCATACCTAATCTCATCATTTTTGCACCAAGAAATGAGGTGGAATTACGTAACATCATGTACACGTCTCAAATTGGTTTAACCAATCCTATCGCGATTAGATACCCGCGGGGAAGCGGCACTACTTTAAACTGGAAACTCCCTTTTGAAAAAATAGAAATTGGAAAAGGAATACAACTTAAAAAAGGTAAAAAAATAGCTGTTTTAAGTATAGGCACGATAGCTAAAAACATAACCGAGGCTATTTTTAATTCAGATATTTCTCATTTTGATATGCGTTTTGTAAAACCATTAGATGAAAAATTACTTCATAATATTTTAAAAACTCACGATACTATTTTTACTGTTGAAGACCATAGTATTAAAGGTGGTTTTGGTAGTGCTGTATTAGAATTTGCAGCAAATCATAAATACAAAAATATGATTAAAACACTTGGTATTCCTGATGAATTTATAGACCATGGTAGTCTTGATGAACTACAAAAATCTATTGGTTTAGATATTAATGGTTTAAAAAAAACATTTAGTCTAGAGATTTAAACAAATTGAAATCAGAATCTTGGATTTATCAGAAAAAAACGATAAATTCGTTTAACTTCAATTGAAATTAATTTGATTACAATATTTTTAATAGTAGACAGTGAAATTTGATATTGATAATATAACAGATTTTATTTGGGGAATAGATCAAAATTATTGTATTCTATACATAAACAATAGTTTTCATAATCACTTTCATGATTTTTATGGTATAGATTTAAAACAAGGTGATAATATCTTAAAATTCTTACCTTTTGAAACTGCTTCTATTTGGAAAACTAGATATAACAAATCCCTTAAAGGATTGCCTCTAAGTTTCGATGAATCTTATACTTATAAAAACAATAGATTAGTCTACTTACATACCTCATTTACTCCAATATTATTCAATAATAACATAACAGGTGTAACCTGCTCTTGTAGAGATATTACAAAGAATAAACTAAATGAAATAGAATTAGAAAAATATAGTTTATTACTGAAATCCAGTTTAGAGAGTCAAAAAGACACTATTTTATTCTCAATTGATAATAATTTTAACTACTTATATTTCAATTCTGCACATATAGACGTTATGAAATATGCTTACAATGCAGATATTCGTATCGGGACTAGTGTATTAGACTATATGAGTAACAAGGAAGACAGGGATGCAGCATTAGAAAATTATACGCGAGCACTCAACGGAGAATCTCATTCTAATGTGCGTGTTTTTGGCGATCAAAATAAAGAATATTACGAGAGTTATTTTAACCCAATAAAAAACGATGCTAACCAAATAGTTGGTGTAACAGCTTTAGCCAGAAATATTACAGAACGCATACTAAAGGAAGAAGCATTAAAAAAATCTGAAAAATCTTTAAAGGAGGCCAATCTTACAAAAGACAAATTCTTTTCAATCATTGCTCATGATTTAAAAGCTCCCTTTTATTCCCTTATAGGATTTAGTGGGGTATTAATTGAAGAAATTGAAAAAAAAAATTTTGAGAATATTCATGAATATGCTAAGTATATTAAAGAGGTATCTAACCAATCTTTCTCTCTTTTAAATAATCTTCTAGAATGGTCTTTATCACAAAAAGGAAGCCTACAATTTAATCTTGAATTAATTAATCTAAACGATTTTTTAACTGATTTAATTAACTATCTGAATAACATCTCTTCAGTAAAAAAAATCACCATACATTATGATATTAAAGAAAATTTGAAGATAATGGTAGATAAAAATATGATGACCACTATCATTAGAAATCTAGTTTCCAATGGTGTTAAGTATACTCCAGAAGGAGGTCAGATTAAAATTTCAGCAGCTTCAACCCCAAAAGAAACAACAATATCTGTAACTGACACAGGTATTGGAATAAAACCAGAAAATTTAAATAAACTTTTTAAAATTGAAGAAACAATAAGCACACTAGGTACTGAAAATGAAAAGGGCACAGGACTAGGGCTAATACTTTGTTATGATTTTGTAAAAAAACACAATGGTAAAATTTGGGCTGAAAGTGAATTTGGAAATGGTAGTAAATTTTCTTTCACAATTCCTTTTATTTAAATATAGTTAAACTTCAAAACTCTAAAAATTTATCCCTTTTATCTTTTTGTAATCCAAAATAGCTTTACTATCAGAAAGCAGAGACACATAATAACAAATACTTGATAAACGGTTATATAAACTATCATCTTGATTTTTAATAGTTTTAGGCAACCCTTTTAAAATAAGCTTATCGTAATTTGAAGCAGTATTATTGTAACAATTATTTATGGCATTAGTGTAGGTTTTTAACAAAGTATTTATAACACCGTAACCTGCAATTTCTTTATCGATAACTTCTGCTGATTGGTAAATATTTTCGATACTAATTTTAATGATATCATTTATTTGGGCTTCGTATTTACTTTTATCAAGTAACGCACAATTAAAATCACCATTTAAAATAGCTTCTTCATTTTTCATAAAAATATCAACAGCTTCATCAATAAGAGTTCCTATGGCTAAAGCACGTAAATAACTTACACGGTCTTGCTTGTTTGTAAGGGCGTAATAGTTTTTAGTTTTAATTTTATCTCTTACAATGTTTATAAGGTATTCTAGAGCAAACTCTTCTTGTATTAGTCCAAGATTGATACCGTCTTCAAAATCAATGATGGTGTAACAAATATCATCAGCTGCTTCTACTAAATAAGCTAACGGATGTCTTGAAAAACTAATGTCTTTATTGCTTCGCTGAAATAAACCTAACTCGTTGGCAACATCTATAAAACCTTGTTTTTCACTTTGAAAAAATCCATATTTTTTATCGACAATATGGCTTGATGGTTTTTTAGGAAGCGACTCTTTAGGGTATTTCATAAAAGCACCAAGTGTTGCATAACTCAATCTTAAACCGCCATCGCGTCCTGCTCTACTTTCAGTTAAAATTTTAAAACCGTTAGCGTTTCCCTCAAAATCACACAAATCTTGATATTCTTTTGCCGTGAGTTGTTCTTTATATTTTTTTCCTAAACCTGTTTTGAAAAATTCTCCTATGGCTTTTTCTCCAGAATGACCAAAGGGAGGATTTCCAATATCATGAGCTAAAGCTGCTGCTGCCACAATAGCTCCAAAGTCGTTTGCTTGATAGCCGTGTATGTTTTGTAAATGAGGATATTTTTCCAGGATTCTTTTTCCTGCGAGTCTTCCTAAAGAACGCCCAACTACACTTACCTCTAAACTATGTGTTAAACGTGTATGCACAAAATCTGTTTGTGATAATGGAATAACTTGCGTTTTATCTTGAAGACTTCTAAATTCAGAAGAAAAAATAACACGATCGTAATCTACTTCAAACCCCAATCGGGTTTCGTCTTGTTCTTTTCGGATGCGTTTGTTAGTATCGCCAAAGCGCTTTAAGGATAGTAATTGTTCCCAATTCATGGTAAAAATTTATGTGTAGGCAAGATAACATTTCCTGTTAAAAATTAAATAAAAAATCCCTTAACATTAAGATAACATTTTAATCACAGTTGTTTAATCTTTTCATAACATCTTGATTATAGTAAAGCTGTTAATTTGCAGTATAATTATTATACAAATAATGAAACAAATTACATTTTTAGTTGCTTTTTATATTTCAGCATTATCTTTTGCTCAAAATACGGGCGCTGTTACTGGAAATTTATTAGATATTGAATCAAATAACGCTCCTTTAATGTTTGCTAAAGTTAGTATTAAGGAAACTGGTGCTGAAACATTATCTGATGAAAAAGGAACTTTCAAATTTATAAATTTAAAAGAAGGCACTTACACTTTAGTTTATAGTTTTACAGGTTATGAAACTAAAGAATCTCTAATTAAAGTAACAGCTTCTAAAATAACTAGTATTAATTTAAACTTAGCAGCTAGTTCGATTTCTTTAGACGATTTAATGTTAACACTTGCTAGTGTAGATAAAAAAGAAACAACTTCTATTTCAAATAAATAAGTTTAAATAAACAATTATTTAAAAAGAGCGCAACTTCATTTTTAGAAGTTGCGCTCTTTTTTTATATCAAATTAAAAAAATAGAACAACTCGTTTTTAATGTTAACTAAATGTAATCTAATAAAAAATTAACCTCCAAAAGTTAACATTAACCTAACACTTTAATTACGGTTCTTTAATCCTAAGGTAACACTTAATTCATAATGTGGTGGTTTCTTTGCAGCAAGAAATTTAAATAAACTAATGAGAAATTTTATACTATTATTTATACTGTTAACAAGTACATTTTCATTTGCTCAGAACACAGGTTCTGTTGTTGGAAAACTAACAGATAAAGAATATAATGATGAGCCGTTAGCTTTTGCTAATGTATTAATTAAAGGTACTACTAAAGGAACCACATCAGATTTTGATGGATTATACCAATTTGAGAATTTAGAACCAGGAACCATTACTTTAATTTTTAGTTTTGTTGGATACGAAACTCAAGAAATACAAGTAACTATTGTTGCTGGAAAAGTTACAGAAGTTAATGTGCCTATGGGTGCTAGTGCAGCTTCGTTGGATGAAGTTGTGATTACTACGACTACAAAAAGAGAAAGTGTAACTGCTTTGTTATTAGAACAAAAAAAAGCATCTGCTATTAAAGTAAGTATAGGCTCCGAAGAGTTATCTCAAAAAGGCGTTAGTGATGCTGCTGGAGCTGTTGCTAAAATATCCGGAGTTTCCCAACAAGAAGGTTCTAATAATGTATACGTTCGTGGTTTAGGCGATAGATATTTAAACACAACCATGAATGGTTTATCACTACCATCAAACAACATTAATAATAAAAATATAGACTTAAATCTTTTTTCTTCTGATATCATTGAGAACATTGCTGTGAGCAAAGCGTATTCCGCTAGATTTTATGGTGATTTTTCAGCTGGAAATATAGATATCACTTCAAAAGATTATACGGGTCAGGGCTTTTTTGATGTAGCTTTAAGTTCAGGTGCAAACATGAGAGCTGTCGGCAAAGATTTTTTAAGAAATGAAGGCACGGGGTATTTAGGAGATTATGCAAGATATAGCCATAACCCTTTTGCTGTTATACTTTCTCATGGTCCAGACCCAGTAGAGGGTGAAACGCCTATAAATATTGGGGTGAGTCTTTCTGGTGGAAAATCCTTTACATTTAAAGATGATTCTCGCCTAAGCTTATTCTTAACAGCGTCATTTGATAATAGCTTTGAATACAGAGATGGTGTTGTAGCTGATTACACTGCTGGTCTTAATAAATTATTTCCAGACTCAGAGGAATACAACTATTCAACCACCTCTACAGCCATGGCAACAGCCATTTACAAGATTAATAACGATAATAAATTAAAGTATACATCATTGTTTATAAATAGCTCAAAAGACCAAGTTGGTTTTTATGGTGTAGATGGTCAGGGTATATTGTTTGATTTCTCTGATGAACCAAGTGGTTTTTTCCAGAGTAACTACCAATTTAATCAAGACATTGTTTTGGTTAATCAGTTAAATGGGGAACACAAATCTGGTAAATTTGAATTGGATTGGGGATTAGGGCATAATCGTGTAATAGCAAATGAACCAGATAGAAAACGTTTTACTTTATTAAATTATGACGCTTTATTGGACAACGACCCATCTACAAGTCCAAACTTTGCCCAAAACAACAACTTCAATAACCAACGTTATTTCCAAAACATTGAAGATGAAGAATTAAACAGTAGATTGGATTTAAGTTATAAAGCCTCAGATAAATTTAAAATTATAGTTGGTTATGATGGTAAAAGTAGAGAGCGATTTTTTGATAACTCTAGATATGGTTACAAAAACATAGATACTGATGCTTACATTATTACTGATACCCGCAGTTTTAATGATTTATTTAATATTCAAAATTTTGTTGATGGTCTATACCAAACACATGTTTTCAACCCAATAAGTCCTAATAATGGTATTACACAAACAAATTTCCCTGGTAAATTAGAAAATACTTACAAAGGAATGCTTGATATTTATGCAGGATATATGTCTTTGGAAATAGGTATTGGTGAAAAATGGTTATTTGTTCCAGGTGTTAGATATGAAAGCTACAACCAACGTATAGAATATAATGCCATTAACTTACGTCCAGATGATCCTGGGTTTGCTGAAGCAAATGAAACATTTATTTTACCAAGCTTCAATGTTAAATATAGCATAAATGAAGACCAAAATTTGCGTTTAGCAGTCAGTAAAACCATTTCATTTCCTGAGTTTAAAGAAATAGCCCCTTTTGTTTACGAAGGTATTAGTTACAGAATTGGAGGTAACCAAGATTTATTGGGGACAAACACTGGAGTAAATTTAACTGACAAAGCCTATTCAGACATTTACAACTTAGATTTAAAATATGAATGGTTTATATCTAAAGGAGAAATTCTTTCTATAGGTGCCTTCGCAAAACAAATAAATGATCCTATTAACTTAGTGCTTGCAGCTGATGCTACTGGAACACAACGTTACTTTAGAACTGGTGAAAAAGCAGAAGTTTTAGGTGTTGAATTAGAAGTAAGAAAAAATTTAATTCAAGATGAGAATGATGAAACTAAACTTTCTGCTGGTTTAAATTTCACCTATATGCACACAGAACAAGATCTTTACAGCACTATAGAAGGGTCTTACGGGACATCTTTTAACAGAGCAACAGATGAACTTGAAGGTGCATCTCCAGTTATTATCAATGCAGATTTAAGTTATAAGCCAACCATTAGCGAAAACTTTAGACCCGCAGCAAACTTGGTGTTTAATTATTCATCAGATAGAATCTTTTCTTTAGGATCTGGTGATGTGGGAAACATTGTTGAAAAGGCAGTTCCTAAACTGGATTTCATATTAAAAAATAAAATTGGTGAAAATACAGAAATCAACCTAAGTGCAAAAAACTTATTAGACCCTAGTATAGAAACAGTTAGGGAAAATACAGCAGATGGCAATTTTCTTCTGTCTAGTTATAAAAGAGGAATAACTCTGGGTATACAATTCAAATATGCATTTTAATTAAAACTATATAAACAAAAAGAAACTTAAATTTAAAACAAATGAGAATGAGAAATAATTTATTACTAAGTTTAGTTGCAATTGCTATACTTTCCGTATCATGTGCAAATGACGACACCGCAGATATCATTATAAATGATAATAGCGTAACAAATATCACTGAAGGTGGTAATGGAAATCAAAATCCAGCAACTGTATTTTTATCTGGTACGTATACATCAGATTTAACTTTAGACGCAAACACTACTTATAAAGTAAACGGTTCATTAGTTATAGCCTCAGGTGCAACACTTACTATACCGGCAGGTATGACAGTTCAAGCTCTAGCAGCTGGTTCAGATGTTTACATAGCTATATCTCAAGGTGCAAAAATAGTTGCTAATGGAACAGCTGATAACCCTATTGTATTTACCTCTGATGCTTCTTCTCCACAAGCTGGAGATTGGGGTGGTTTAATCCTTTTAGGTAGAGCACCTATCAATTCTGTTTCTGGTACTGCCACTTCAACTTCTGAGATTGCTGGTTTACCTTACGGTGGCAATATAGCTGATGACGATTCTGGTTCATTGAGATATGTTAGAATAGAGTATTCTGGTGGTTCTGCAGATGGACAATCAGAAAATAATGGTTTATCCTTTTATGGTGTAGGTAACGGCACAGCTGTAGAGTATATCCAAATATATGAAGGTAAAGATGATGGTGTTGAGTTTTTTGGAGGTACTGTAAATGCAAGTTATGTATCAGTAATTAACTTACAAGATGATTCTATTGACTGGACAGAAGGATGGTCTGGAACATTAACAGACGTTTATGTGCAAGCTATTTTAAATCCAACAGCTAGCTTAAACTCTGATAAAGCTTTTGAATGCGACGGATATAATGATGATTTCGGAAATAACTCATCTCCATTATTTTTCTCAAGCCCAATTATTAATAATGTAACAATTGTTGGTGTTGGTTCATCTAATACATTCCAAGACGGTTCAACTACAAGTGCTTATGAAGCCATTCGTTTAAGAAGAGGTACTGAAGCCATTTTTACTAATGTAGTTATTTCTGGTTACGTAGAAGCTTTTGATTTAGACGGTAATGATACCACGGACCCAACTGGAGCCGCTGTAATTGCTGACAAATTACAAGTTAACAATATTACTTTTACCGATGTTACCACTAAATTGAAAAATGATACTGGTGTAACGTTTACTGAAGCTGATTTTATATCTGGTGATGGTAATGGTACAGGTACTAACTATGCTACTTGGGGAGCAGGTTGGACTAGACAATAAATTAGTTTAACATACAAAAAAACAAAAAGCATCCTAAATTAGGATGCTTTTTTTATATATCGAGTTTAACTTCTAAAGTGAAGCTACATTATTATTGTAATCTACTTCTTTTAAATTTCCATCAATAACATAAACCCATTTACCAACTTTTTTACCTTCACTATAAAATGCAGTAACTGTTTTATTTCCTTCTTTATCAAAACTTAACCATTTACCTTCCAACTTACCATCAGCAGTATAGGTCCCCATTTGACTTACTACACCATTATCATGATAATAAACAACTTCAATTAAATTAGTTTCTTTGTTAAGCTTTAAGGTTCTTTCTTTTTGAGCAAATACTAAAGTGGTAAAAAAAGCTATAAATAAGATTGCTATATTTTTCATTTTTCGTGGGGTTTAAATTAATAATTACTTTACAAACATACTATAAAATTTACGTTTAAACAACACTTACATAACATTAAATTAACATTAAATATATAAATTATTGTTTTTCAGTATTTTAACAAATAAAAAAGTATTAACATATGAATATAGATAGAATAAAAACCTCATATAAAGGGTAATTTTAGTTTGTTTTTTTTAGTATAGATTGAAAAGAACATAACATTTCCATAACATTGAGTTCGATTAAAAATTCGACATTTGTTTTTAATATATTTTAACATTTAGATGGGAGATATTTATATTTACATGCTAGTGGCGCTCGCTTTTTTAGCTGTAGCCGATTTAGTTGTTGGTGTTAGTAATGATGCTGTAAATTTTCTTAATTCTGCTATTGGTTCAAAGGCAGTTTCTTTTAAAACCATCATGATAGTTGCCAGTTTAGGTGTAGCATTAGGAGCTATGTCGTCAAGTGGTATGATGGAAGTTGCAAGAAAAGGTATTTTTAACCCTAGTGAATTTATGTTTGATGAAATCATGATCGTCTTTATGGCAGTTATGATAACAGATATATTATTATTAGATTTTTTTAATACCCTCGGGCTTCCTACCTCTACAACAGTTTCCATAGTTTTTGAACTTTTAGGAGCTTCTGTCTGTATTGCCCTTATTAAAATTGCTAATGATGACACCCAAACTTTATTAGATGTTGGTAACTATATTAATAATGAAAAAGCTATCGAAATTATTTTAGGAATCCTATTATCTGTTGTGATTGCTTTTAGTGTTGGAGCCATTATTCAATTTATTTCAAGACTATTATTATCTTTTAATTTTAATGAAAAACCAGATCTTTATGGAGCCGTATTTAGTGGTTTTGCAGTAACATCAATCATGTACTTTATTCTAATTAAAGGTATTAAAAATGCATCTTTTATGAATGAAAGTATTAAAGGTTTAATCTCAACAAATCCTCTTACTTTATTAGGTATTGGCTTTGTTTTTTTTAGTATTATATCGCTTTTATTAATCTCCTTTTTCAAAATAAATATTTACAAAATCATTATTGTAGTTGGAACATTTGCGCTAGCAGTTGCTTTTGCAGGAAACGATTTGGTTAATTTCATTGGAGTACCTATAGCCGCTTATGATGCCTTTACACACTGGTTTGAAAGCGGTATTTTGGCTACAGATTATCGAATGACAGAATTATCACAAGCAGTTCCAACAAAGCCTGTTTTATTACTTATAGCCGGACTCATTATGGTTTTAACTTTATGGTTTTCTAGTAAAGCTATTTCTGTAGTAAAAACCTCTGTAGATTTATCTCGTCAAGATGAAGGAAAAGAACGTTTTGAACCCAACTACCTCTCAAGAGGGATTGTTAGAATAAGTATTGCTGCTTCTGAAGGTTTTAACAACCTAATTCCTAAATCAGTTAATCAATATATAGACAAACAGTTTGTTAAACCTTCCGTTTCAAAAGCCATAAAATCTGAAGATTTACCTGCTTTTGATTTAGTAAGAGCTGCTGTAAACCTTATGGTAGCGAGTGTATTAATATCGTTAGCAACTTCTATGAAGTTACCATTATCTACAACCTACGTAACTTTTATGGTAGCAATGGGTACCTCATTAGCAGATCGTGCTTGGGGAAGCGAAAGCGCCGTTTACAGAGTTGCAGGTGTTTTAAATGTTATAGGTGGATGGTTCTTTACCGCTTTAAGCGCTTTTGCAGCTGCAGCTGTAATGGCTTTAATTTTATTTTACGGAAGAGGTATTGCCTTAACAATATTACTAAGTTTGGCTATTATGTTACTTGTTAGAAACTATTTAAATCACAGAAAAAAAGCTAAAGAACTACAAGTTGAAGATAGTTTACAAAAAGCAGAAAGCAGTTCTATACAAGGTGTTATTCACGAAAGTGCTAATAATATAGCTAATGTTGTTAAACGTGGTAATAAAATATATAGTACTGCAATTAACGGTTTAGCAAAACAAGACTTAGATTTATTAAAAAAGAATAAAAAACAAGTTACTAAACTTTCTAGTGAAGTTGATGAACTAAGGGATAATATTTTCTATTTTATTAAAAATTTAGACGAAACTAGTGTAGGAGCTAGTAATTTCTATATTCATATTTTGGGATACTTGCAAGACATGGCACAATCGCTTGAATACATAAGTAAAGTAAGCCATAAACACGTAAGTAACAACCATAAAAAACTAAAATTCAACCAAATAAAAGAGTTAAAAGAAGTTGATATGCGTTTTGAAACATTTTTTAATAATACTCAAAATGCATTTGAATCAAGATCTTTTGAAGAAATTGGAACTATTTTAGGAAGAAAACAAGAAATTTTAGAGCTTGTTACTAGTAAGATTCAAAAACAAGTAGAGCGTACTCGTAATGAAGAATCCAGTCCAAAAAACACGACGTTGTATTTTAGTTTATTGTTAGAAACCAAAGATTTGTTAAATGCCACTATGAATCTTTTAGAAGAGTATTATAACTCTCATGATGCATCGGTAAAACCAGCAAAAATAACAACAACTTCTGAAGAAGAAGAATAAAATCAACTCCCAAATAATATAAAAAAGCATCTTTTACAAGATGCTTTTTGTTTTTATAATTTAAATTAGAGAACTAATTCATTTTTATCATGAAAACATTTACAATACTATTATTTTTAATTTTAACATATTTAAAAAGTTTTAGTCAAAATATATCTGGTGAACAGCTGCTAGAAAAAGCCATATCTTATCACGATCCTGAAGAGAATTGGAAAACTTTTAATGGCACACTTTTTATAACCATGGAAACACCAAATAGTGGTAAAAGAGACAGTGAAGTAACTATTAACTTACCAAAATCTTACTTTAAGTTGATATCAAAACGAGATAGTCTCATAACTACACATACTTCAGATAAAGGAGCATGTATTATAACTAAAAGTGATTCTTTAAGAATTGCCAAACAAACAACAAAACTAAATCGTTCTCACTGTGAAACAACCGAGCTTTATAAAAACTATTACACGTATTTGTATGGTTTACCCATGAAACTTAAGAACCCTGGAACCAACATAAGTGATAAAGTTGAGACGAAACGATTTAAAGGAAAAGACTATTTAACATTTAGGGTAGATTATGACTCTCAAGTTGGTAGTGATGTGTGGTATTTTTATTTTAATCCCACTACTTATGCTATGGAGATTTATCAATTTTTTAAAACCGATGATAAGGGTAAAATAAAACCTGATAGTGGTGAGTATATTTTATTGAAAGATGAAGCTATAATAAATCATATAAAAATGCCCAAAGCTAGAGCTTGGTTTTATAATAAAGATGATACATATTTAGGAACAGATATTTTAACGCAATAAAAAAAGCACCTCTTTCGAGGTGCTTTTTACAACACTTAATTTTAAATCCCTCTCAAATTCCTTGAGGTTAGAATTGAGAAAAATTTACAAGTGCTAATTATTAAGATCCGCACATTAAACAATCATCACCTTCTCCAGCTTTGGCTTGTGCAATAAGGGCTTTCATTTCTTCAGCACTCATAGGTTGCACATCAACTTCTTGTGTGTTTTGTTTTGCAAATTTCGCAGCGTTTTGTGCAGCTAATTTCATTTTCTTAGCTTCATCTTGCTCAGATACTACTTGATTTACCTCAACAACTTCTGCTGTTGGCTCTTCCATTTTTGTAGTTTGAAGCGTAAATTTAATAGCATCAACAGCACTCTTAGTACGTAAGTAGTACATACCTGTTTTTAAGCCACTTTTCCAAGCATAAAAATGCATTGAAGTTAATTTAGCCATAGTAGCTCCTTCTAAAAACAAGTTAAGTGATTGTGATTGGTCAATAAAATATCCACGTTGACGAGACATGTCTATAATATCTTTCATACTTAGTTCCCAAACTGTTTTGTATAGTTCTTTAATCTCTTGTGGAATGATATCGATACCTTGAACAGATCCGTTAGCTCTCATGATATCTTGTTTTAAACTTTCATTCCATAAACCTAATTCTACTAAATCTTCAAGTAAGTGCTTATTCACTACAATAAACTCACCAGATAATACACGACGTGTGTAAATATTAGAGGTGTAAGGCTCAAAACACTCATTATTTCCTAAAATTTGAGACGTAGATGCTGTTGGCATTGGCGCTACTAATAACGAGTTACGCACACCATGTTTTAATACTTGTTTGCGCAATTTATCCCAATCCCAATTACCACTCAATTCTTCATCTTTTAATCCCCATAAATTATATTGAAACTCACCTTTACTTATAGGAGAGCCTTTATATGATTGGTACGGACCATCTTCTTTAGCCTCCTCCATACTTGCAGTAACAGCAGCAAAATAAAGTGTTTCAAAAATATCCTGATTTAATTTTTTTGCTTCATCACTTGTAAAAGGTAAGCGCAATTGAATAAAAGCATCTGCTAAACCTTGTACACCTAAACCAATAGGTCTGTGACGCATATTAGAGTTTTCTGCTTCAATTACTGGGTAGTAATTTCTATCAATTACTCTGTTTAAATTTTTAGTAACACGTTTAGTAATACGGAACAATTCCTTATGATCAAACTCACCATTTTTAACAAACATTGGTAATGCAATAGATGCTAAATTACAAACAGCAACCTCATCTGGAGATGTGTACTCTAAAATCTCTGTACATAAATTTGAAGAGCGTATAGTTCCTAAATTTTGTTGATTCGATTTACGGTTAGCTGCATCTTTATAAAGCATGTAAGGTGTACCTGTTTCAATTTGAGATTCTAATATTTTCTCCCAAAGCTCGCGTGCTTTAATAGTTTTGCGACCTTTACCTTCTGCTTCATATTTTAAATATAAAGCTTCGAATTCTTCGCTGTGTGTTTCTGGTAATCCTGGACATTCATTAGGACACATTAAAGTCCAAGGCCCATCTTCCTGAACACGTCTCATAAATAAATCTGAAATCCACATCGCATAAAATAAATCACGCGCACGCATTTCTTCTTTACCATGGTTTTTCTTTAAGTCTAAGAAATCAAAAATATCAGCATGCCAAGTTTCAATATAAATAGCAAAACTTCCTTTACGTTTTCCGCCACCTTGATCTACATAACGTGCTGTATCATTAAATACTTGAAGCATTGGTACAATTCCATTACTGGTTCCGTTTGTGCCTGCAATATAACTACCTGTAGCACGAACATTATGAATAGCTAATCCAATTCCTCCTGCAGATTGAGAAATTTTTGCAGTTTGTTTTAAGGTATCATAAATGCCTTCAATACTATCATCTTTCATTGTTAAAAGGAAACAAGATGACATTTGTGGTTTTGGTGTACCTGAATTAAATAATGTTGGTGTAGCGTGCGTAAAATATTTTTTAGACATGAGCTCATAAGTCTCAATAGCTGATTCGATATCATTTAAATGAATTCCAACAGAAACACGCATCAACATGTGCTGAGGACGCTCTGCTATTTGTCCATTTAACTTTAAAAGATATGAACGTTCTAATGTTTTAAACCCAAAATAATCATAACCAAAATCACGATTATATATAATTGTAGAGTCGAAACGGTCTTTGTTCTCCATAATTACATTGTAAACCTCATCAGATAATAAAGGTGCATCCTTACCTGTTCTTGGGTTTACATAGGTATACAAATCGTGCATAACCTCACTAAACGTTTTCTTGGTATTTTTGTGTAAGTTTGAAACAGAAATACGTGCTGCTAAACGTGCATAGTCTGGGTGAGCGGTTGTCATAGTTGCAGCAATTTCGGCTGCTAGATTATCAAGTTCGCTAGTAGTTACACCATCATACAAACCCTCTATTACACGCATTGCTACTTTTAAAGGATCAACTAATTCGTTTAATCCGTAACATAACTTTCTCACTCTAGCAGTGATTTTATCGAACATGATTTGCTCTTTTCTTCCGTCTCTTTTTACTACATACATTGTTTTACACTTTTTTTTAATATTCCTGATACACCTTCAGAAATTGGGTTAGTTAGTTAGCCTAGATTCGAAACTCTTTTTTAAAAAAGTTTAAAACCTAGAGGTTTAGTTAATTTAATAAATCTTATTTAGTTTAGTTTTCCACTAAGTGGAAGGTAATTTTATTTTTTAAAAAGAAATTATTTAGTTTCTTTTATAAATCGATGGTTTCGCGGGTTTGACAAATTATAAGAATACTTCTACACAAAGCTTCGAGGTATTCTTATTCGACTAAAAATCAGCGTCAAAAGTAAATTTATCTTTCTCTTCTTCTTTATTTAATACTCCTGCTTTCTGGTATTCTGACACACGTTTTTCAAAGAAGTTGGTTTTTCCTTGTAACGAAATCATATCCATAAAATCGAATGGATTGGCCGTATTATAAACTTTATCACAACCTAATTCAAATAACAACCTGTCTGTTACAAATTCCAAATATTGCGACATTAAAACAGCATTCATTCCTATCAAACTAGATGGTAAAGATTCTGTTATAAATTCACGTTCTATATCTAAAGCATCTACTAAAATCTCAGTAATACGAGATTTTGGTACACGGTTTATTAAATGTTTGTTATGTAAGTGCACCGCAAAGTCACAGTGAACACCTTCATCACGAGAGATTAATTCGTTTGAGAAAGTTAATCCTGGCATTAAGCCTCTTTTCTTTAACCAAAAAATAGAACAAAATGCGCCTGAAAAGAAAATCCCTTCTACAGCTGCAAAAGCAATTAAACGTTCTGCAAAACTTGGAGACTCTATCCATTTTAAAGCCCAATCTGCTTTCTTTTTAATTGCAGGAAAGTTCTCTAAAGCATTAAATAATAAATCTTTTTCTTTTTCGTCTTTTACGTAAGTATCTATTAAAAGCGAGTAAGTTTCACTATGGATATTTTCCATCATGATTTGAAATCCATAGAAGAATTTTGCTTCACTATACTGCACTTCGTTTACAAAATTTTCTGCTAAATTTTCATTTACAATACCATCACTCGCTGCAAAAAATGCTAAAATATGCTTAATAAAATAACGCTCATCATCATTTAATTTTGTAGACCAGTCTGTTAAATCTTGATGTAAATCAATTTCTTCTGCCGTCCAAAAACTTGCCTCAGATTTTTTGTACCATTCCCAAATATCATGATGTTGGATTGGAAAAATCACAAAACGATCTTTATTTTCTTGCAAAATTGGTTCTACAGCTATTTGCGACATTGTTTTTTGTTTTTAAAAAGTTTACTAAAATTTTCACACTTTTGGGAACAACAAAGATTGAAAATAGATGCCAAAAATGAAAGGTATAGTTATAAACATTGTCAACAAGTTTTTAACAATGTAAAAATCATAAGGAATACCAACGTTTGATTTTTGTTATTTTTAATTAATTGATAATCAATAATTTAAAAATATTTTAAGCTTAAATAAACATTGATGTATTTTGAGATAGATGCCCTAAAAAAACATGTTTTATTGTGTTTAACTAACTGGCTTTTGTAGTTATTTTGAGGTACTCATTTTTTCTGCAATCTTTTCTAATTCCAGATACCAATCTTCACCAAATTTTCTAATTAAAGCTTCTTTTACAAATTTATAAACCGGAACGCCTAATTCTTTACCAAGTTCGCAAGCATCATCACAAATTTGCCATTTATGATAATTTATGGCTGAAAATTCTGTGTATTCTTGAACTCTTATAGGATATAAATGACAGGATACTGGTTTTTTCCAAGAAATTTCTCCTTGATTGTATGCTTCTTCAATGGCGCAAAGTGCTACGTTGTTTTTATCAAAAATAACATAAGCACAATCTGCATTATTTATTAAAGGTGTTTCAAAATCGCCATCTTCATTAGTTATAAAAGTACCTTGTGCTTCAATAGCTTCAATACCTACTTTTCTTAAAAAAGGTTTTACTTTAGGATAAATAGCTTCAAGTATTTTAGTTTCATCAGGCTCAAGTGGCGCACCAGCATCACCATCAATACAACAAGCGCCTTTACAGGCAGACAGGTTGCATAAAAAATCCTTTTCTATAATCTCCTCAGAAACAATTGTTTTACCTAACTGAAACATAAAATTGTTTATCTTTTAAGTAGCAAAAATAGTTAATCTTTACATCAAATTAATTAAGATAATACGCTACTTTTGCCGAAAATTTAAAACTCAAGACATGCAACTTAATTTTAAAGAAATATTTACAGCGTTTATGGTGCTTTTCGCTGTTATAGATATTGTAGGTAATATTCCTATTGTTATTGATTTACGCAAAAAAGTTGGGCATATACAAAGTGAAAAAGCCTCTATAATTGCTGGTGGTATTTTAATAATTTTTCTGTTTTTAGGAAAAAGTATTTTAAACCTTATAGGCATTGATGTAAACTCTTTTGCAGTAGCTGGTTCTTTTATTTTATTTTTTATTGCTTTAGAGATGATTTTAGGTATTACATTATATAAACAGGAAGAACATACTGCTATGACAGCTTCTATTTTTCCATTAGCATTTCCGCTTATTGCTGGTCCTGGTAGTTTAACTACCTTACTATCATTAAGAGCAGAATTTAGAACAGAAAATATTATTGTTGCGGTTTTACTAAATGTTATTGTTATTTTTATAGTATTAAAAACATCAGCGAGAATTGAGCGTTTTTTAGGAGCAAACGGTATTAATATTATCCGTAAAGTATTTGGTGTTGTTTTATTAGCAATTGCTGTTAAACTTTTTGCCCATAACATAAAAGCCTTGTTTGAGCTGATATAAAAACCATTTACAAATGAAATTAGCAACAATTATAATTAGTGTTCTTGCTTTAGCACTTATTGTCTTTAACCTAACCAAAGTAAATTTTGATGCCCCTTTTGAAGGTGATAGCACCATTGCTTTAATAACCATTTTAGCATCCCTATGTGTTATTTTAATGATGTCCATTTTAAGGATTTCAAAACGTATAGAACAAAAAGTAAAAGAACGCCAATAGTATGTTTGATGCCTTGATTATTGGTGGAGGTGCCGCTGGTTTGTCTTGTGCTTTAGTGTTGGGATCTGCTAAGGATAAAACTTTTGCAAAAGATAAACGCATTGGTATTATTGTTCACCAAAAAACATCCCATTTACAAACTGCCTTATTCAATAATGTTTTAGGATTAAACCCCGGAACTACAGGAGCCTCCATTTTGCAAAGCGGAAAAGAGCAACTCGCTACTTTATACCCACACGTGGAACAAATAGATAAAGAAAAAGTTTTGGAAATCTCTAAAACCGATGATTTGTTTTTAATAAAAACCAACAAAAATAGATACACTTCAAAATTGGTTGTGATTGCCGTGGGTTACACCAATTTAATGACTATAAAAGGTTTGGAACAATACATAGAACCTCATCCAAGAGCGGCTATTGAAAAGGAACGTATTTGGTTAAAAAATACAGATCATAAAATTGAAGACAATCTTTATGTTGCTGGAACACTTGCGGGTTGGCGAAGCCAATTTGCTATCGCTTCGGGTAGTGGTACACACGTGGCTACCGATATTTTAACCCTTTGGAATAGTGGGAACCATGTGAAAGTACATGATAAGGTTGATGTATAATCATTCAGCCTTGCTTAACTTAACCCTCCTTTGACGGCACGAGCGAGACGCTCGCGTTATCGGGGGATAAGCTGAGTAAAGTAGCTAAATAAGTTTATTAGGACTCCCAATATTCAACCAATTTACCTACCGTCCATATGTTATCTTTCTTATCAAGAATTACTATAAAACCATAGCCATTTAAGCCACTATAAACTATGTCTAAAGAAAAAATTCCAATATTTTTGGATTTATTAAAATAAATTCTCGATAAGTTATAAGTTGCCAAATCATTCCTGTTTTTATATTTCTCCTCACCTTTATCAGAAAAACTCAATAGTTTATACTTGGTTGTATCCATTTTAAATAATTTGGATTCCATATAAGATTTACCCTTTTTATTTTTTATTTCTGATAAAATTGATTCAAAATCATTCTTTTCTAAAAAAGGCTTAATTTTATTAAATACATGTTCATCACCTTTTATTTGATTAATTGTATCGCAAATAAAAACAACTAATGGTTCATAAACTTCCGTTTTCTTCATTTCTATAAGCTCATAAAATTTTTTTTGGCCTTCTAGATTCTTAAAATCCTCTGGGGATGGAACAACTAATTTTCTATAATCTGTTATTGTTGAATCAACTAATTCATTAAATAAACTACTAAAGATGTGCCTTTCCAATATGTCATCATTATTTGGATTGCAGTCATAAACAAAAAAAATAAAAAACGTCATGGCTAAAATTCTATATATAAAACATTTATTCATCACAACTCTGATTTATGTTATCGTTTAAAGGAATTTGTTGTAAATTAATGTAGTCATTCATCTGCATTTGAGTTATTAAAGGAGGATTTGTTATCTTTCCAATCTGGTCTAGTCCTTCCCATCCAAATGCCATATAATAGTCTATTGAATATGTATTGTTATCTAATTCCCTAATTGCATTAGCTATTGGTTGAACATGATTGTAAACCATAAATGTATGCGTTGCATTATTTCCTACCTTACTAGCAGGAGATATACCTTCAAAATACTCCCATAAGGACACTAAATAATTGTATTGTTCTGTTGATAGCGGTTCAGTCCCCAAATTATTACCATGATATATTCTTCTTAATTCGGCATGAATACCTTCATGAATTATTATAGAAGCTATTTCAAGGCTTGTTTTGTTATTTATCGAATGAGGAAAAGTTATAGTAATAATTCCAGTATTCTGATCAAAAGTAGTAGATGCTTCTTGATTAGAAGAAAGATTATCAATTTTTAATTTTAATTTAAATTCAGCTTTATTGTTTGTGAATGCAGATAATACATCTTTAAATAAATTATTATCAGTTGAACTAAGCAATTGATACACACATTTAGCTTTACTTGTAAGCTCATTAATAATTATATCCTCAAAATCCACTTCGCCATCGTTAATACCATCATTATCAAGGGCTTCAATAGCAAGTTTAGCAAAAGCCCCAGCTTGTGCATCAATCTCAACCCCATTCCAAAATTGATTTATAAAAGCTGTTATCTCTCCAGCCTCTATTGGGTTGTTAAACCACCAGTTATATGCATCACTCCCTATTTTTAAACCTAATTTATCTGCTACTTGTGCTGTAGACAACAAACTCTTTAAAGGCGTTAATATTGCAACACCTCCGCTACCTGTTCCTGTTCCTTCACAGGAGTTATTACAATCTTCTGTTTTAGTTTCCGTACTCTTATCAAATAAAAATGTATCAGGTTCTCCACCACACACCAAGACATCCATTGTTTGGGTTATCGTTTCTTTTTCCCCACAACTTTCATGTAAATGCCATCTATCTGAGTTTGTCCCCCCGCAACCTGCTACGTATGTATAGGTGTTACAATTTAAGCCACTAGACGAGATGGTTGAACCGCCTGAACCATCTCCCGAACTACCACTACCTGTACCTGCTCCACCAGCAGTACCTCCAGTTCCTGAACCAGAGTAAGTTGGCAGAGTGATTTCACCACATATGCAATCATCAACTTCTCCTTTATTTGTAATTGAAAAATTTGGATTTGAAGCTAAAAAATTTGACAAACTATACTTTTGTATTTTACCAACAAAAGCATCTAGATTATAACCCGATTCAATAAAGGCTTGCAATGTATCGTCATTAGACACAAACTTATGCACATAAATTGAGGGCTCTGTAGAGGTTATACTTTCATTAACTATTAGGTTGTAAAATGTAGCGGTATCATCATCATTTACCTTTAACCTAAAAGTGTAATTGGTATTACCCAGACTATCAATAACCTCAACAATATTATCTAAATCTAAAGAATTTTGATTATTTCCATTTTTTGATGTAGTTGAAGTATTATAGCCTATTTTAGAGTTTATGGCTGATAAAATATCGCTTCCTATTTCTTTCGAACTCAGAAATTTTATATGTAATTCTGGTGTTTTTAGCTCTAAAGAGCTAATCGTATTATCGTCTTTTTCACAATTCCAAATAGACATGGAAATCACGAAAAGCAAGATTCCGAGTTTGTAAAAGCTTTTACTTTTTAAAAATTTAAGGTGATTTAATACATTCATGTAAGCAATAATTATATGGTTAATAAAATAATTTTGCTTTTACTAGTTATGAGGGAAATTATTATTTGATAAACTTAATAAAATCATTGTAAATTCCTACGATGAAAGTTAATGAAATTATGCCATTTGTCGAAAATACAAGTTTCTTGCTGTGGGAAACCCGTAAAAGTTTAAAGTTTATAAAATTTTAAGGAATATTTTATAAATTATTTTGGATAGCCTAATACTCACCAGTATCACTCAACTTAATCACCTCATCAATCATAATATCGCGTTGGTTGTAAACCTCTTCAAAAGCGCCATCACCAAATAGCTGATCAGCTAATGTGGCTTTAATATATTGTTTTACCTCTTCATGGTAGGCTACAAAAGTTACTTTAGATTCGGTTCTTAAATTGAGATAATCTTGAAAAGCAAATACCAATTCGTCATTAACCTCAAACGTATCTATAAATAGTTGTCTAGACATATTATCATAGGCATGTCTATCTTTCTCTAAAGCTTCAAATACAAAATTTCCAAAAAAACCACGTCGCAATAAATAGGATAATGTTTCATTTTGCATACTTCTATCTATAGGTACAAAAACGTCAGGTACAATACCTCCACCACCATAAACTATTTTTCCAGCAGGTGTTTTAAATTTTAACGAATCGTCTACTTTAATTTTTTCAGGATCTAGAAGCTCTCCACTTTCTAATCTATCAAAATACTCGTCGTAGTAATCTTTATTTCCGTTTTTATAAGGACGTTGTATAGAACGTCCTGTTGGGGTATAATACCTAGATACTGTTAGACGCACCGCGCTGCCATCACCTAAGTCCATCTCGCGTTGTACTAAGCCTTTTCCGTAAGAGCGACGCCCTACAATAGTGCCTTTGTCATTATCTTGTAAAGCACCTGCAACTATCTCACTTGCCGATGCTGAGTTTTCGTCAATCAAAACATATACTTTACCATCTTCAAAATCACCTTTGTCGGTGGCGTAGCTTTTTTCAATACTACCTCGTTTGTTTTTAGTGAACAAAATGAGTTTATCATCCTCTAAAAATTCATCAACAATTTGTTCGGCAATACCTAAAAAACCTCCTGGATTATCTCTCAAATCAAGGGCAATTTCTGTTGCGCCTAAATCTTTTAACTTTTCTAAACCCGCTTTAAATTCTTTATAGGTAGATTCTGCAAAACGGTTTATTTTTATATAGCCCAATTTTTCGGTGAGCATATAAGATGCATCCACACTTTTTATAGGAATAACAGCACGTTTTATTGTAAAATCAAGTAATTCTGGTTCTCCTTTTCTATAAACTTTTAATTTTACTTTAGAGTTTATAGTCCCTTTTAATCTTTTAATAATTTCACCATCTTTTAAATTATCACCAAAAAGAGAATCATCATTAGCCATAATAATTCTATCTCCGCCAACTATACCAGCTTTAGCGCTAGGTCCGTTTTCAATAGCTCTAATAACTGCAATCGTATCTTTATAGGTATAAAAGCTAACCCCAATACCTACAAAATCTCCTTTCATTTCTTCGGCAACACGCGCCATGTTTTCTTTAGGAATATAAACCGAGTGCGGATCTAGATTTTTAAGTATGCCATTAACGGTTACATCAACAATACTGTCTGTATTGATTTTATCTACATAATCATATTCAATGTAATCGATAAGCCTGTTTAGTTTATCTTTTTTACTATTAGTAGAAAACAATCTGTCTGGCGAATCCGTAAAATCTAATTTTCCGCCAATAAAAATGCCAGCTGCAATAGCAAAACCTATAATTAAGGGCAAATATTTTTTTTTGTATGGCATTATGCTTTTAAATCTTCTATATGTTCTAATTCAATTCCTGCTTTTTTCAAAAATTTTAGCCCAGAATCATCTTTATAAGCTTCGTTATAAACCACTTTTACAATACCTGCTTGGTGTATTAATTTACTACACTCTTTGCAAGGCGACATGGTAATATACAAAGTAGCGCCTTTACATGATTGTGTAGATGATGCTACTTTTAAAATGGCATTAGCCTCAGCATGTAAAACATACCATTTGGTGTATCCTTCGTCGTCTTCACAAAAATTTTCAAACCCCGATGGCGTCCCGTTATAACCATCAGATATAATCATTCTATCTTTTACAATAAGCGCCCCTACTTGTCGGCGTTTACAATATGATAATTTGCCCCATTCTTGCGCAATTCTCAAATAAGCTTTATCGTACTTAAGTTGTTTATTTTTTAGCATTAATTTTTTTAATTATGGCGTTACCCAGAAAAAAATCTGGGTCAGGCTTTCCGTTTCAATCTTTTGCCAAAAGCAAAAGGATTTTTACTACAATCCTTAACGCAAAACAATATAACGAATATACTTGGTTCGTATTTTAATTACAACGTAAGTTCGTTAAAGTTTTATGAAAATTTTATAGTTTTTAAAATCATATTATTGGAAACGTAATTTGCGTTAGGGATTTTAGCAAGCTACCGTGTAGCGCGAAAAGCCCGACCCAGACTTTTTTCTGGGTAACGCCCAAATAAAAATTTAAGAAAGGTAGTCGCTATTTAATATCATTGGTATAACAAGCCCAACTACAATAGCTGAGATAACCATAATCCAATCGCGCTTTGAAAACCTAAAAATTGTTTGAAAAATATAGCCTAAAAACAATACTACAAATACGATAATTACTTGCGAAAGCTCGATACCTAAAGCAAACTCTAACAATAATATTAACTTATTATCAGCATCTCCTAAAAACATTTGAAACTCTCTAGCAAAGCCTAAACCATGTACCAATCCAAAAAATAATGTTGAGAAAAACAAAACACCTACTTTTTCTTTTTGAGCACCTTTTCCGGCTGTAAACACATTAAAAAGCGCTATAATTAAAATGGTTATTGGAATTAAAAACTCTACTATGGTTGCATTTACACTTATAACATTGTATGCAGCTAAAACTAATGATAATGTGTGGCCTAAAGTAAACATGGAAACTAGAAGTAACACACGTTTCCAATCTTTAAAAATGTAAGGGACTGTTAAAACTATTAGGAATAAAACATGATCGTAGGCATCAATATCTAAAACGTGGTTGATGCCATATTGTACATTAAACCAAAACTCTTCTAACATAATAACTGGTAATTAGGGTTGTTTCAAAGATACAATTATTTGGTATTTTTTTAAATTTGATTGTACTTTTTATCTAGTTGAAAAAGCATCTCTTTGGTTATATCTTCCAAAGAGAATTCGTGTTTCCATTTCCAGTCTTGCCTTGCATAGGAATCGTTGATGCTTTTAGGCCAACTGTTTGCAATATCTTGCCTGTAATCTGGATTGTAATTTATTTCAAAATCTGGAATGTATTGTTTGATGGACTCTACAACTTCTTTAGGCGTAAAGCTTATGGCTGATAAATTATATGACGATCTTATTTTTACATCTTCATCTTTAGCTTGCATAATATCCACGGTTGCTTTAATAGCATCGTCCATAAACATCATAGGGAGTTTAGTGTCTTCTTTTAAAAAGCATTCATATTTTTTATCGGTTAATGCTTTATGATAAATTTCTACGGCATAATCAGTAGTGCCGCCACCTGGTAATGTTTTCCAGCTAATGATACCTGGGTAACGCAAACTTCTTACATCTACATTGTACTTGTTAAAATAATATTCGCACCAACGCTCTCCCACTTGTTTGGTTATGCCATAAACTGTTGAAGGCTCCATAACGGTGTATTGTGGTGTAAAATCTTTTGGTGTTGTAGACCCATAAACTGCTATACTTGATGGCCAAAATACTTTTTTTATAAATTTTGCCTTTGCTAAATTTAATACATGAAACAAGGAAGTCATGTTTAAATCCCAAGCTTTCATGGGGTATTTTTCTCCGGTTGCACTTAACATGGCTGCCATTAGGTATACCGTGTCAATATGATGTTTTTCGACACAAATTTTAACGCTAGCGTAATCTTGTGCATCTACAATTTCAAAATTACCGCTATTAGCAATATCAGGATTACTGTAACTAATATCGCTAGCAATGACGTTATCGTTACCGTAAATACTGCGTAATTTTAAAGTTAATTCTGAACCTATTTGTCCACAGGCGCCAATAATTAATATTTTAGAGCTCATTAAAAACCGTCTTTATAAGAATTTTGCAAAAATAACAAGATTATATTGATAATATTATATTTTTAAAGTCAAATCTTTTCAATTTCGCTATATTGAAATGCGTTCTAAAGTAAAGTAATACTTATATATTTGTAGTAAGAATTAAAATTATAAACCAAACTCTATGAGTATTAAAATATTTAGCGTTTTAACCGTACTTCTTTTATTTATTTCTTGTAAAAAAACTCAAGAAACTACTCCTGAGGAAACTGAAAAACAACAAAGTAAAAATATAACCGAGAAAGACATTTCAAAATTAAAATATACTGAGTATGCTTTAGATTCTAAGACTGAAGTCATTATAAAAGATTGGCAAGAATACTATCAGCTCAAAGATATCATTGATAATGTAAAAAAAGGTGACTTAAGTTTTTTTTACGATAATGAAGATACTATACAAATACTAATAAAAAAAATAAAAGAAACAATTCCAACGGATATAATTTCTGATGGGATTTTAGCTAGACTACTGGTTTTAGAAACCAAGTTACTTAAATTAAAAAGTTTGTCAAACTTATCTACTACAAGTAAACAAGAGCTTTTAAATACCATAGAAGAGTTTTTGGTTGCTTTTTCAAATGTTAACTTTCAAATGAATAAAAAAGTAGAGTTTGATAATCAAAACATTGAAACACTTTAAAATAAAAAAAGGAGGTTTTAAAAACCTCCTTTTTTTATTTTAATTTTATGTGTCTAATTTTTTGTTGGGGTTACTTGTGTTTGTAAAGCTTGTTTTTGCCTTAATAATTCAACTTTAGACAACTGAACTAAATTAAAGTTTGGAGCAGATTTTAAAGTATCATCCAAAATATCAACAGCGGCGTCAATATTTGCTTTTTTATCTTTATTATAAACCGAAAGGGCATTTAAATACATAAAAGCTGATTTTAAAGGCACCTCATAAGGTTGTTGTGATTCATAAAAAGGTCTTTTTTCATCATCTTTAGAGTTTGCTAAACCATAATTAATATACTTTTCTGCTGCCTCCAATTTTAGTGTTTGTAAATTAAGCTCTGCTAATTCATAGGCTACAAAAGCACTCGGCTTTCTTGTATACATTTCTTCAAAATGTCCAATAGCTAACTCTGGCTGGTTAACAGATTTTAAAGACACAGCTTTAACCTCTAGGGCAATATCAGAGTCAGTTAAGTTTTTTTCAAAACCAATAGTGTTTATAGCCTGTACATATTTACCTTCGCTCATATAAATATAGGCCAAAGTATCTTTTCTAGCTTTTGATGGTGTTATAATATTTAAATGCGTCATCGCGTTAATAATACCCTGAACATCTCCTTGAGCGGTCATTTGTTTGTAATAAGCCTCATAATGTTTCAATAAATCAGCGTTAGATTGTGCACTCAGCATAAAACAACACATCAATAAAACCAATCCAAATAATTTTTTCATTTTTTTAATATTTAATTTTTTCGTGCGCTAAAACTATAAAAAATTAAGATTTAATCACTTAAAAGAATGCTAATTATTTCTGTTTACATTAAATATTACTTAATATGTCCCAAGAAAAAACAATTTCAAAACATAGGTCTGAATTAAAACTTTAAAACAAAAGTTCTTTTTTAATCCTTCAAATTTAAATAATGGAGATGCCTTTTTTAGGAAAATAAGAAAAATATGACTATATTTAGATTTACTAAACTAAAAAATTATGGGAATAAAAAGTTTTCAAGGCGCTAGAAGACAGCAATCTAGCGTTATAGATACCACCGCTTTAAAGGTGAGTGATTACATGACTACAAATTTAATCACGTTTACTCCTGACCAAACCATTGAGAGTGTTATGCAATCTTTAATTAAAAATAGGATTTCTGGTGGACCCGTAGTTAATGAAAAAAATGAATTAATTGGTATTATTTCTGAAGGTGATTGCATAAAACAAATTAGTGAGAGCCGATATTATAATATGCCAATGCAAGACAAAACTATTGAAAAACATATGGCTTTAAATGTTGAAACGATTGATGGCAACATGAATATTTTTGATGCTGCCAACAAGTTTTTAGAAGCCAAAAGACGTCGTTTCCCTATTGTTGAAAACGGTAAATTAGTAGGCCAAATAAGCCAAAAAGATGTTCTTAAAGCAGCGATGAAATTGAAGGGGCAAAATTGGAGGTAAACTAGCTCTCTCTTTTTACTAATGCAAAAAAATCGTTTTCTAAAGATAAATAGCCTTGATCGTAAACAAAATAGTAAATGGTTCCTGCTTTTGTTCTATAAATACTTGTAAAATAATTAAAATCAAAACCCGCCTCTACTAATTTAGCTCTTGATATTTTGGTTTTTTGGTCAGGGTTTAAAGTTTCTAAAACTCTGTAATTTTTTCTTAAACGGTTATTAGTATTTCTAATTAAGTTTTTACTGTCCTTATTTACATTGTTATTATAGGCATTTCTACAACCATCACTACAGAATTTTTTATCAACTCTGCCCACAATTTTATCTCCACATTCTAAACACTGTTTTTCCATAATTATTTATTTTTAATTTGATACCAACGCAGATTTAAGTCTTCCGTATCAAAATAGAAATCTTCTATATATTGTAATCCTATTTTTAGAAGCGCGTTATGCGAGGCTTGATTTCTAATTTCTGTTGTAGCGTAAAGTTCTGATAATTTTAGAAATTGAAATGCATAATCAACAGCTGCTTTTCCAGATTCGGTGGCATAACCTTTTCCCCAATAACGCTTAATTAATCTGTAACCAACGTCATAATATTTGGTAAACCCATTCATATTATATTCTGTATTAAATCTTAACCCAGACCAACCTATAAATTCTCCTGTAGATTTCTCAATAACAGCCCAACGAACTATGCCTCTCTCTTTATACTGATTAATAACAGATAGAATTATTTTTAAAGATTCCTCTTTAGTTTTTATAGGCTTATTCCCTAAGTATTTATGTACATCGGGATTAGAATCTAATTCAAACATGCCATCTAAATCAGTTAGCCTAATCTCTCTTAAAATGAGTCTATCTGTTTCTATATGAAATCTCATTGCCTCTAAAAATTACACAAACATAATAAAAATTATCCAATTACAAACGACTACAAACATTTACAAACGATTTTAAATAAGTAAATACCGAATAATTTTTGGTCGATACATAATATTTGCAATGTCGAAACATAAGAACTCGATAGTATTAACTGTTTAACTATTAAAATTTAAAATTATGAACACACTTAGAAACAAAGTACAGTTGATTGGTAACTTAGGAAACGATCCAGAAATCATCAATCTAGAATCTGGCAAAACACTAGCAAAATTCGCAATTGCAACCAATGAAAGCTACACCAATAATAAAGGTGAAAAAATAACAGATACACAATGGCACAATGTAGTTGCATGGGGAAAAACAGCTCAAATAATTGAAAAATATGTAACCAAAGGAAAAGAAGTTGCTATTGAAGGCAAACTAACATCCAGAAGTTACGATGATAAAGATGGAAACAAGCGATACATAACCGAAGTAGTTTGCAGCGAACTACTTATGTTAGGTAAGTGATTCTCATTTTAAAAAGGCGGTTTTAAAACCGCCTTTTTTATTTAAATCAATTTAAATAGAGTTTTTCTAGTTATAAAAATTATATTAAATATCTATTTTTTTTAATTATTCACAATAAGTATTAATCAAACTAAAAATATCAATAAAACTTCTGGTATTATGCATTGGTTAGTATAACCTTTACTACTTTTATACTGAATATTTCAACAAATAGATAATATGTCAGTAGAGCCAAAACTTACGCGATTTAAACAAAGTGTGTTATCAAAATATCAAATATACAATAGCATATTTATGACGCTACCTTTTGATGCCGTTACAAAAACCGGTGTTTTACTCCCTTTATTTCATGAAACTTGTGAAAAAGGCTTTGCTAAAGGAGATAACCCAACAACTATTGTTGATACCTTTTTTAAAAAATATCAAGCTCGTAGAACCAAAGAAAGTCAAATAAATCTATTATTCAGATTTATACAATACATTGAAAGACAAGTGGTTCTATTCGATGCCATTGAAGATGCTGCATTCCCAATAGTTAATAACATGGAAGGTATTGGAACTTTAAGAAACCTGAAAGAATCAGCTACTTCTGAAAATAAATTAGAAGAATTAAAAACCTATCTAGATGAGTTTAAGGTACGTATTGTTTTAACGGCTCACCCAACTCAATTCTATCCAGGTTCTGTTTTAGGAATCATTACAGATTTAACAGAAGCCATCAAAGAAAACGATTTATCTCAAATTAATAACCTTTTTGGGCAATTAGGAAA
Organism: Flaviramulus sp.; assembly: GCF_982512915.1. Taxonomy (NCBI): domain Bacteria; kingdom Pseudomonadati; phylum Bacteroidota; class Flavobacteriia; order Flavobacteriales; family Flavobacteriaceae; genus Flaviramulus; species Flaviramulus sp. The sequence goes on from NZ_CEWOCJ010000003.1 coordinate 191,781, forward strand.
AACACCTTTCTTTAAAAGAGAAAAGCCAACACCATACCATGAAGCCATAAGTTTAATTTGGTATTTAGAAAATGTTTTTTACGAATCCTTTGGTAAAATATATAATTACATCCAGCAAAATATTTATGATGATGGCAGAAAACACAACGAAATTATTAATGTTGGGTTTTGGCCAGGTGGCGACCGAGACGGAAATCCGTTTGTAAAACCAGATACTACCTTAAAAGTTGCTACAAAATTAAAGCAAGCTATTTTAAAAAAGTATTACATCGATTTAAAAAATTTAAGACGAAAACTAACCTTCAGAGGTGTTGAAGATAGAGTAATAAATCTTGAAACTATCATATACAATTATAGTTTAAATCCTAATTCTAAGGATTATATCACATCTAAAGAACTGATTAAAGAGTTACTTAGTATTAGAAATCTTGTTGTAGAAGAACATCAATCTTTATATGTCGGTGAATTAAATAGTTTAATAAATAGGATACACCTGTTTGGGTATAACTTTGCTTCTTTAGACATTAGACAAGATAGTAGAATCCATCACTCAGTATTTACCACAGCAATTGACTACTTAATTAAAACAGGCAGTTCATCATTCCCTAAAAATTACCACGATTTATCAGAAAATGAGCAAATAGAAATATTATCAAAATCAAACGATAATATTCCAAATTTAGAAGTGTTTGAAGATGAAATGGTTTATAATACCCTAAAAACAATAGCTATTATTAAAGACATTCAAATTAGTAATGGAGAGCGTGGTGCTAACCGTTATATCATTAGCAACAATCAAACTGCATTAAACGTTATGCAGCTATTTGCGATGTTAAAAATAGTAGCATTTAAAGAGGAATTAACCGTTGATGTAGCGCCATTATTTGAAACTATCACCGATTTAGAAAATGCACCAAAAGTTATGGAGCAACTTTACACAAATGAAGCTTATATGGCCCATTTAAGAAAAAGAGGTAGTAAACAAACAATTATGTTAGGTTTTTCTGACGGAACAAAAGATGGTGGTTATTTAATGGCAAATTGGGGTATTTATAAAGCAAAAGAGTTACTAACTGATATGTCTAGAAAATATGACATTACTGCCATATTTTTTGATGGTCGTGGTGGTCCCCCAGCTCGAGGCGGTGGAAAAACGCATCAATTTTATTCTTCATTAGGCCCAACCATTGAGGATAAAGAAGTGCAATTAACTATTCAAGGCCAAACCATTAGTTCTAATTTTGGGACCTTAGATTCGTCTCAATACAACCTAGAACAATTAATAAGTTCTGGAATTAAAAATAGAATAGGTAGTGACAAAAACAAATTATCTGACGATGATAGAATTGTTATGAATGAATTGGCTGAAACTAGTTATAAAGTCTATAAAGATTTTAAAAGTCACCCCATGTTTATTCCGTATTTAGAGCGCATGAGTACCTTAAAATACTATGCTAAAACAAATATTGGTAGTAGACCATCAAAACGAGGTACTTCTGATAAACTCGTTTTTTCAGATTTAAGAGCCATCCCATTTGTAGGTTCTTGGAGTCAGTTAAAACAAAATGTCCCAGGTTTTTTTGGAGTAGGTACGGCTTTAAAACAGTATGAAGATAGTGGTGAATTTTACAAATTAGAACATCTGTATAACAACTCTAAATTCTTCAAAACATTACTTGAAAATAGTATGATGTCGTTAACCAAATCATTTTTCGATTTAACAAAATATATGTCTGAAGACGAAGAATTTGGAGATTTTTGGAATATAATTTATACCGAGTATATTACAACTAAAAGATTACTATTAAAACTAACTGGATATAACGTATTAATGGAAAATGAACCAGCAGGAAAAGCTTCTATCGAAGTCAGAGAATCAATTGTTTTACCATTACTAACAATACAACAATATGCGCTTAAAAAAATTCAAGAATTAGAAAAACAAGGACTTAAAGATACCGATGAGATTAAAGTTTATGAAAAAATAGTTACAAGATCGTTATTTGGTAATATTAATGCTAGTAGAAATTCGGCTTAGTATTTCTTAACAGAATTACATAACATAAATTATAATTATTAATTAAGGCTAGTAGTACTAAGTAGAAGTAAAACTTCTATATCAAATATTTTATATAAAACCATTAGCTATTAAAAAACAGGCTGTCTTAAAAATTTAAGACAGCCTGTTTAATTATAATTAAACTATAAGATTAATGCTCGTTCAATCTAAAATCTGGATAAGCATCCATACCATGCTCATGGCTATCTAAACCTTCAAGTTCTTCTTTTTCAGAAACTCTAATACCAACTGTTTTCTTCAAAGTAAATATAATTATAAATGCTGTTACAGTGCAAAACAATGCATAACATCCAACACCAATTAATTGAATCATAAATTGATCAAAACCTGCTTTAGCACCAAATATTCCAACTGCTAATGTCCCCCAAACACCACAAATAAGGTGCACAGCTATAGCGCCTACAGGATCATCTAATTTTAATTTATCAACAAAACTTACAGCAAAAACAATAATAGCTCCTGCAATAACACCAATAAGAATAGCGTCTGTTGGACTCATTTGATCTGCGCCAGCAGTAATACCTACTAAACCTCCTAAAATACCATTTAAGAACATCGTTAAATCTAAGTTTTTATACATTGCTGTAGATACTAACATGGCAACAACTCCACCAGCTGCAGCTGCTAAACAAGTTGTAACTAATGTTAAAGAAGTTCCAGATGGATCAGCAGATAAAACTGAACCCCCATTAAATCCAAACCATCCTAACCACAAAATTAGAACACCAGCGGTTGCTAACGGTATATTATGTCCAGGTATCGCTTGTGGTTTTCCATCTTTAAATTTTCCAATTCTTGAACCTAATAACCAAACGGCTACTATAGCTGCCCATCCACCAACTGAATGTACTAAAGTAGAACCTGCAAAATCATAAAAGCCTTCTGCTTCACCAAAAGTGAATGAAGATAAGAAGCCACCACCCCATTGCCACGAACCTGCAATAGGATAAACAAAGCCAACATATACAATTGTAAATATCATAAAAGGAACAATCTTCATTCGCTCTGCTACAGCTCCCGACACAATAGTAGCAGCTGTTGCCGCAAACATCCCTTGGAATAAGAAATCTGTCCAGTAAGTGTATCCTTCGTTATATGTTAAATCTAGAACTCCTTCGGCTGTTAATGGCGAATCTAAGCCAAAGCCAGCAAATCCAAAAAATCCATTAAACTCACCTGGATACATTAAGTTAAAACCAACTAAGCAATAAAGCAATAAACCAATGGTAATAATAAATATATTTTTAAAAAGTATGTTTATTGTATTTTTTTGTCTTGTTAAACCAATTTCTAAAAATGCAAAACCTAGGTGCATAAAGAAAACTAGTGCTGTACAGATCATCATCCATACATTATTTGTTGTTAATAATTCCATAATAATTGTTTGATTTTTTAAGATTATTTTAAAGTATTTCCGCCTTTTTCTCCTGTTCTAATTCTATAACATTCTTGAATATCAGATACAAAAATTTTACCATCACCAACTTCTCCTGTTGCAGCAGATTTTAATATGGCTTGAACAGTTACTTCTTCAAAATCATCATTAACAACAATAGATAAATACCTACGTTGAATATCGCTAGTACTATAAGATACTCCTCTGTAAACGTGCCCCTCTTTTTCATTACCTAGACCAGTTACATCCCAGTAAGAAAAAAAGTTTACACCAACTTCGTGTAACGCATCTTTAACCACACGGTACTTGGATTTTCTAATAATCGCTTCAATTTTTTTCATAATTTCTTATCTTAATTTTGATTAGTTCTTTCAATAATATGAAAAAAAATAGATTTTATTTATCTCTAAAACCTATCGTTTTTAAAAATTAAAAGATGCCTTATAAATAAGGCATCTTTTTATTAAATTTTAAAAAAAATGTATAATAAATTGATATTATTCAATTTCTCTTTGTCTCTTACCTGGGTAAGCAATAGCACCATGCTCAGAAATATCAAGACCTGCAATTTCTTCTTCTTCAGTAACTCTTAAGCCTCCAAAGGCTTTCTTAATTATAAATAAGAAAATGAAAGAAAGTAAAATTGCCCAAACTGCATAAGCTAAAACTCCAATTGCTTGAGCACCTAATTGAGCAGCACCCCCACCATTGAATAGACCAATACCTGTATCACCATCTACACCCCAAAGACCAATAACTAAAGTCCCCCAAGCTCCTGCAACACCATGTACAGAAATAGCACCTACAGCATCATCAATTTTTAAAGTTTTTTCAACAAATCCAATAGATAAAACTACAAGAATTCCACCTAATAAACCAGCTATTACAGCGCCACCTTCAGTCATATTGCCACAACCTGCAGTAATACTTACAAGACCTGCTAGCGCACCATTTAAAGTCATACCTAAATTAGGTTTTCCGTTTTTAATCCAAGTAAATAATAAGCCTCCTAAAGCACCTGCTGCTGCTGCAAGGTTAGTTACTAAAACAACTTGAGAAGCAGCCGTTGCATCGTCTCCACCCCAAGCTAATTGAGAACCACCATTAAAACCAAACCATCCTAACCAAAGGATAAATACCCCTAAAGTTGCATACATTTGGTTATGTCCGTGCATTTCAACTGGCTTACCGTCAAGATATTTTCCAATTCTTGGACCTACCATCCAAGCAGCTACAAGTGCAGCCCATCCACCCACAGAGTGAACTATTGATGATCCAGCAAAATCTATAAATTCAGCAGGCATAATACCATCTGTATTATTTAGCCATCCACCATTCCATTCCCAACCACCAGCGATAGGGTATATAACAGCCGTTAAAACAATACTAAAAATAGCGTATGTTGTATATTTTGTTCTTCCAGCGATAGCCCCAGATACTATAGTAGCAGCTGTAGCAGCAAACACCGTTTGAAAAAATAAATCGGCAGCACCTTGAGAGAAAATAAAACCGCCCCAGTGGAACCATCCACCACCTTGATCTGCTCCATACATTAGAGAGTATCCTACAAACCAGAAAGCTAATGAACCAACTGCGATGTCTAGGAAGTTTTTCATTGCGATATTAACCGCATTTTTAGAATCCGTCATTCCAGACTCTACTAAAAAGAATCCTGCTTGCATGAAAAATACTAGAATACCTGAAATAAGCATCCACATCATTCCCATATCGCCTTCTATTGCGGCAGTATCCTGAATAAATAATGACATATTTAATATTGACATAATAAATAGTTTTTAAGGGTTAGTTAATATTGAGTATAAAGTAAACCACTCTTGAAAAGCTGTTTACTTTATGCTACTTTTAAATTTTGTTTTTGTTTTTTTAGAAAGAATAGATCGCAGCTAAAACAAAAGAACTCAAGCTTTTTTGTAATCCTAAATCATTATCTAACCATACAGCATCAGAAGCACTGTCTAATCTAAGTTCTGGCTTGATTGTTAAGTTATCAATTGCAAAACTTCCTGTTAAAGTTAAAGCAAATACACTTGCATCAGATACGCCAGTACCTGCCCAGTCAATAGCTCCAAAATCTTTATCTTCAGAAAAATACTCACCTCTTAAACCAATTGTAAAAGTATCAGAAGTAGCTAATTGTGGATATAAAGCAACACCTGTAAATCCTCCACCATCATCTTCTAAAATTAAATGAGCAGCGTTTATACCTAAAAATAATTTATCAGATAAATCAAATCCACCTGTAAAGTCAATTTCTGTAAAAGAAGGATCAACTAATACATTTAAGAATTGACCATAAAAACCTAACTGTGCTCCAAATGCATAATCACCAGTTGGGTTAAACTCAGTTAAATCTGTATCATTCATAACACCTAACATTAAGCTGAAATCATCACTTAAAGCAATATCTGCTTTAATTCCAGTATGACTAAATGGACCATAAGAGAATAAATAAGACGTACTGTAGTTAAAGTTAGCTGTTGGAGAAATTACTTCATACCCTAAAAAAGTATTAAAGTTACCCATTGTTAGTGTTACTGACTCACTAACGTTCCAGTAAGCATATAATTGATTTACAATATTTCCAGTTGCTGAATACATTGGAGACGCAAAAATAGCATCAGTACCTCTTGGACCAAATACTAAATCAGCAACAAAACCTGCTTTTTCACCTTCATAACCTAATACAATGTTTGCCATACCTAAAGCAAAACCAGGTAGATTAGCAAAAGAAGATCCAGGAGCAGTCCAGTTATTTAAATCGTTAGGGGCATTTAAATTTGTCCTGTAATAAGCATCAATACTTCCACTTACAGTAAATGAAGGCGCAGTCTCCTCTTCTTGTGCGAATAAGGCAGTAGCCATAAAAAGCATTGAAAGTGTAATAATTTTTTTCATAATTGATTTAATTTAAGTTATTAATTTTTTTAGTTAATTTTCATTAAGAATGAGTCAAATCTATGTTAAAAAGTTTTAACCCCCATAAAAAATAGGGGTGTTGTTATTACTTTTATCAATATTCTAATTTTTACCCTATTTTTTTAGGGGTATTCATTTTATTTATTAAATTTTTGAGTTTTTAACAAAACAACTCTTTGAGTAATTTTCAGGTTTTTTTGAGTTTTTATAACATTATTGTAGTTAAAATTGAGGTTTTATGCTTTTAATTCATATTTTGATTACTTATTCATAAATTTTGTGAATTGAGTATTTATTAAAAAAAGAGTTTAATATTGATATATAATTATTTTTATTAATACTTAACTTCTAAAATCGAAATAATGAAATACAGCTTATTGTAATTCAAATACTAGTGCATATCTTAGCATTCCAACTCAATTTTTTAAACTAAAGTTTGTTGATTATGCTGAAGAAACAAGGACTATATTTACCTGAATTTGAACACGAAAACTGTGGCGCAGGATTTATTTGTAATCTAAAAGGAGAGAAAACAAATCAAATCATTCATGATGCATTAGAAATTCTAGTAAAATTAGAACACCGTGGTGGTGTAAGTGCTGATGGAAAAACCGGAGATGGTGCTGGTTTGTTAATTGATATCCCACACGAATACTTTCAAAGAGTTTGTAATTTTTCAATCCCTCAGCCGAAAGAATATGCAGTTGGCATGGTTTTTTTACCTAAAATTAAAAATCAGTACCAGTTTTGTAAGACACTTTTCGAAAAAGAAATTAAAAATCAAGGTCTTACTGTTTTAGGATGGCGAAAAGTACCTGTTGATTCGTCTCAATTAGGAGAAATTGCTAAAGCTTCAGAACCAGAAATCGAGCAAATATTTATTGGAAAAACAGACCCAATTGATGAGGCAACTTTTAAAGCAAAATTATACGCTGCACGAAAAATTACTGAACATGAAGTAAGAAATTCTAAGATTTCTGAAAGTGGTTATTTTTACTTACCAAGCCTATCAAACACAACTTTAATATACAAAGGCATTATCATGCCTGAAGATATTGGCCCTTATTATACAGATTTACAACAAATAGATTTAGTAACTAGATTAGCTCTAGTGCATCAGCGTTTTTCTACCAACACGATGCCTACATGGGAATTGGCTCAGCCTTTCCGCTTTATGTGTCAAAATGGTGAAATTAATACCCTTCGCGGAAATGTAAGTAGAATGCGTGTTCGAGAAGAAATCATGAAAAGTGATGTTTTCGGTCCACAAATAGAAAAATTATTTCCAATAATTCTTCCAGGAAAATCAGATTCTGCATCTATGGACATGGTGGTAGAATTATTAACTCACACAGGGCGATCGCTACCAGAAATTATGATGATGATGATTCCTGAAGCTTGGGAAAAACATGCTACCATGACTCCTGAAAGAAAAGCATTTTATGAGTATAACGCTTGTATCATGGAACCATGGGATGGACCTGCATCAGTACCTTTTACTGACGGAAATTATATAGGTGCTTTATTAGATAGAAATGGCTTAAGACCATCTAGATATACCGTTACTAAAAGTGGCAAACTAATCATGTCTTCAGAAATAGGTGTGGTAGATATTGAACCAGAAGACATTTTAAATCATGGACGTTTAGAACCTGGTAAAATGTTCTTGGTAGACATGAACGAAGGTCGTATTATTAAAGACGAAGAAATTAAAAGTAAAATTGTTTTAGAAAGACCTTATAAAGAATGGCTTGAAAAAACCCGATTACATTTAAGAGACGTTCCTTATACAAATACCACTTGCCCAATTGAAACCATCGATATTAAAACTAGACAGCGTTTATTTAATTATACGTTTGAAGATATTCAAGAAGTAATAACCCCAATGGCCTTAGATGGTAAAGAGGCTTTAGGTTCTATGGGTATTGATACGCCATTAGCTGTTTTGTCAGATAGACCTCAGCTTATTTCTAACTACTTTAAGCAATTATTTGCACAAGTTACTAATCCCCCTTTAGATGGGATTCGTGAAGAAATTGTTACAGATATTGCCTTAAATTTAGGTAAAGACCGAAATATTTTCAGCATTACTGAAAGACAGTGTAGAAAATTACGTATTCAAAACCCTGTAATTTCTAATGCCGATTTAGAAAAAATAAGAACTATAGATATTGATGGTTTTAAAGCCGAAACTATTCAAATCCTATACACAAAATCTCAAGGTTTAAACGGGCTAGAAGATGCTTTAGAAGACATTATAGTTCAAACTACAAAAGCCCTAGAACGCGGATCTAATATTATTATTTTATCTGATAGAGGTGTTAATCAAGATTTAGCTCCAATTCCTGCTTTACTAGCCTGTTCTTATGTAAATCATCAAATGAATCGTTTACGTAAACGTTCTTATTTTGATATTATCATTGAATCTGCAGAACCTCGTGAACCTCATCATTTTGCAACACTATTTGGTTACGGCGCAAGTGCAATAAACCCATATATGGTTAACGAAATAATCAGAATGCAAGTTACTGACGGTTTTATAACCAATATGGACGAACAAAAAGCAGTTGATAATTTCAACAAAGCCATTGGTAAAGGAATTTTAAAAATAATGAATAAAATAGGTATCTCTACATTGCATTCGTATAGAGGTTCTCAAATTTTTGAAATAGTAGGATTCAATTCTCAATTTGTTGAAAAATACTTCCCTTACACAGCTTCAAGAATAGAAGGTATTGGCTTATATGAAATTGAAAAAGAAATTAATGAGCGCTATAAACAAGCTTACCCTGATAATACAATTAATAAACTTTTAGGTTTAAATATTGGTGGGGACTACAGATGGCGAAGAAATGGCGAAAGACATTTATTTAATCCTACAACAATTGCAAAACTTCAACAAGCTGTCAGACTAAGCGATCAAGCTAGCTATGATGTTTATGCAAAAGCCATAAACGAACAAGCTGAGAATTTAATGACTATTCGTGGTTTATTTCAGTTTGATAATTTAGACCCTATCCCTTTAGATGAAGTAGAACCATGGACAGAAATTGTAAAACGTTTCAAAACAGGCGCTATGTCATATGGTTCTATATCGCGCGAAGCTCATGAGAACTTAGCCATAGCCATGAATAGAATAGGTGGTAAATCAAACTCTGGTGAAGGTGGTGAAGATAGAAGACGTTTTCATCCGGACACTAATGGCGATAGCCGTAATTCAGCCATCAAACAAGTTGCTTCAGGTCGTTTTGGAGTTACCTCGCATTACTTAACCAATGCAAGAGAAATTCAAATTAAAATGGCTCAAGGCGCTAAGCCTGGAGAAGGTGGGCAATTACCGGGGTACAAAGTATTACCTTGGATTGCGGCAGCGAGAAACTCAACCCCTTTTGTTGGTTTAATTTCACCACCACCACATCATGATATTTATTCTATTGAAGATTTAGCTCAATTAATTTTTGATTTAAAAAACGCTAATAGAGAAGCTAGAATTAATGTAAAATTAGTTTCAGAGGTTGGTGTTGGTACTATTGCTGCCGGTGTAGCAAAAGCAAAAGCAGATGTAGTTTTAATTGCTGGTTATGATGGTGGTACTGGAGCATCTCCTTTAACATCGTTAAAACACGCTGGTTTGCCTTGGGAACTTGGCTTAGCTGAAGCACAACAAACCTTGGTTTTAAATAACTTAAGAAGTAGAATTGTAGTTGAATGTGATGGCCAGTTAAAAACAGGACGAGATGTTGCTATCGCAGCATTATTAGGTGCTGAAGAGTTTGGTTTTGCAACAGCACCATTAGTAGCTTCAGGATGTATTATGATGCGTAAATGTCATTTAAATACTTGCCCAGTTGGAATTGCAACTCAAGATAAAGAGTTACGTAAAAACTTTAAAGGGACACCTGAACACGTTATCAATTTCTTCTATTATATAGCTGAAGAATTGCGAGGTATTATGGCGCAATTAGGTTTTAGAACACTTGGAGAAATGGTAGGGCAAACTCATAAAATAAATGCCAATAAAGCTATAAAACATTATAAAGCTAAAGGTTTAGATTTATCTAGCATTTTACACAGACCTACCGCTTACAAACAAATGATTGTAAAAAATACAGAAAAACAAGATCATAATATTGATAATGTTTTAGATTTTACAATTCTAAAGGACTCACATAGAGCTTTATATAGAAAAGAAAAAATGAGCTTGCAATATCCTATAAGAAATATAAACCGAACGGTAGGCGCCATTGTGAGTAATGAAATTTCTAAAATATATGGCCATTTAGGATTACCTGAAGATACTTTAAATATTGATTTTAATGGTTCTGCTGGTCAAAGTTTTGGAGCTTTTGGAGCACACGGATTAACATTTACACTTGAGGGAAATACGAATGATTATTTAGGAAAAGGATTATCGGGTGCAAAACTTATAGTTAAAAAACCTATAAAAGCTGATTTTCTGGCTGAAGAAAATATCATTGTTGGTAATGTATGTTTATTTGGTGCCGTACAAGGGCAAGCATACATTAACGGTATTGCTGGAGAGCGTTTTGCTGTTCGTAACTCTGGTGCAACGACTGTTGTAGAAGGTGTTGGAGATCACTGTTGTGAGTATATGACTGGTGGTAAAGTAGTTGTACTTGGTAAAACAGGCAGAAACTTTGCAGCAGGTATGAGTGGAGGTATTGCCTATGTTTACGATCCAGAAAATAAGTTTGTAAATGGCTTATGTAATACAGAAACTATTGAATTTGAAAATGTTTTAGGTGAAGATGCCTCGGATTTGAAAAACTTAATTGAAAAACATAAATTATATACTGATAGTAAACTTGCTACCAGATTATTAGAAAATTGGGATGAAAGTTTAGGCAACTTCATAAAAGTGATGCCAACAGAGTACAAACGTGCCTTAAAACGTTTAGAAACCGAAGAACCAATGTTAGAAGAATTAACAACAGCATAATGTCATGGGAAAAGTTACAGGATTTAAAGAGTTTGAAAGACAAGATGAAACTTACACGCCAGTTGAAGAACGTGTAAAACATTATAAAGAATTTACAGTATCGCTTAGCGAAGAAGAAATTACTAAACAAGGGTCTCGTTGTATGGATTGTGGTATTCCATTTTGCCATAGCGGATGCCCTTTAGGTAATTTAATTCCAGATTTTAATCATATGGTACACCAAGGTGAATGGCAAAAAGCATCTTGGATACTCCATTCAACAAATAATTTTCCAGAGTTTACAGGTCGTTTATGTCCCGCACCATGCGAAAAAGCTTGTGTTTTAGGAATCATTGAAGACCCTATATCCATTGAAAATATTGAGAAAAACATTGTTGAGCGTGCCTTTAAAGAAGGTTGGATAAAGCCACAACCCCCCAAAACTCGCACAGGTAAAGTAGTTGCCGTTGTTGGTTCAGGTCCTGCCGGTTTAGCTACCGCTCAACAATTAAACAGAGCTGGCCATACAGTTACTGTATTTGAAAGAGATGATGAAATTGGTGGTTTATTGCGTTACGGAATTCCTAACTTTAAAATGGAAAAGGAAATTATAGACCGCCGTTTAGCCATCTTAAAAGCAGAAGGGATTATGTTTAAAACGAATGTTAATGTGGGAGAAAATTACAGTGTTGAAGAACTTAAAAACTTTGATGCAGTTGTTTTATGTGGTGGTTCTACAGAACGAAGAAGTTTACCAACTCCAGGCATTGATGCTGATGGCGTAGTACAAGCCATGGATTTTTTAACGCAACAAACTAAAGTCTTGTTTGGTAAAAAAGTTGAAAATCAAATTATGGCTACCGATAAACATGTGATTGTTATTGGTGGTGGTGATACAGGGTCAGATTGTGTTGGTACATCCAATCGTCATGGGGCAAAGTCAGTAGTGAATTTTGAAATTATGCCGAAACCTCCAGGGCATCGCTCTCCAACAACACCATGGCCCTATTGGCCATTACAATTAAAAACATCCTCATCTCATGATGAGGGTGTAGAGCGTAACTGGCTAATCAATACCAAAGAATTTATTACCAATGAGAATAATAAATTAATCGCTTTAAAAACAGTCAATGTAGAGTGGAAAATCGTTCTTGGCGAGCGTCCTCAACTTATAGAAATTGAAGGTACTGAGAAAACATGGCCTTGTGATTTAGCTCTATTAGCACTAGGTTTTACTGGTCCTGAAAGTACTTTGGCTGATAAACTAGGTATTTTAAAAGATGCTCGATCCAACTATAAAGCAGAATATGGAAAATATCAAACAAATATTCCAAATATATTTACTGCAGGAGATATGCGCAGAGGGCAATCATTAATTGTTTGGGCTATTTCTGAAGGTAGAGAAGCCGCTAGACAAGTAGATATTTACTTAATGGGAAAATCTAATTTACCATCTAAAGATATTGGAGGAGATTTAGTAGCCATATAATAATCTATAAAAGTGTATTAAAAAAATGCGAACTTAATAGTTCGCATTTTTTTTAAGTATTTTGCATAAACTCCTCGCATTTATCAACCATATTTTTACTACCACAAATAAAAGGCACACGCTGGTGTAATTCGGTGGGTTCTATATCCATAATTCTTGTAAAACCATCACTTGCTTTACCATTTGCCTGTTCAGCTAAATATGCCATAGGATTGCATTCATAAAGCAAACGTAATTTACCATTAGGATTTTTCGCGCTTTGCGGATATAAATAAACACCTCCTTTTATCATGTTTCTATGAAAATCAGATACTAGAGAACCTATATATCTAGAAGTATACGGTCTATCATCTTCTTCTTTTTGACAATATTTAATATAATTTTTTATCCCTTGAGGGAAATCGAAATAATTACCTTCGTTTACAGAGTAGATACTTCCATCTTCAGGAAATTGCATGTTAGGGTGAGATAAATAAAATGAACCTATTGCAGGATTTAAAGTAAAGCCATTCACACCATCTCCTGTGGTATAAACTAACATAGTTGATGTGCCATAAACAACATAACCAGCAGCAACTTGTTGATTACCTTTTTGTAAAAAATCTTTTAGAGTTACAGGCGTTCCAACTGGAGTTACCCGTCTGTAAATTGAAAAAATAGTTCCAACTGAAACATTTACATCAATATTCGATGAGCCATCTAAGGGATCAATTAAAACAATATATTTGTTTTGATGATTTTCATCTTGACTGTTAATAGAAATAAAATCGTCCTCTTCCTCACTAGCAATACCACAAACAATGTTTCTATTTGTTAAAGTTTGTATAAACTTTTCGTTAGCATAAACGTCTAGTTTTTGTTGGTCTTCACCTTGAATATTGGTATCCCCTGCTGCTCCAATTATATCTACTAAACCAGCTTTATTTACCTCATGGTTTACTACTTTAGCTGCTAATCTGATAGAATTTATAAGACTTGATAATTCTCCTGAGGAATATTTAAAAGAAGCTTGGTTTTCAATTATAAATTCTCCTAAGGTTTGTTTTTTGTGAGTCATAAATTTGATGATTTGTTAGTACAAATTAACATATTTTTTTAACGAACTACAACGTTTTCGTTGTTGAATAATGAATTATTGAACTTTAAACTATATTTGAAGTAATTTTTAAGAAATATGAATTTTATAATACGTAATGCTATTAAATCGGATATGCAACAAGTGCATAATTTAATAAAAGAACTTGCAATATTTGAAAAAGAACCTGATGCTGTAGAGGTAACTATTGAAGATTTAGAAAAGGATGGCTTTGGAGAACATCCTGCTTTTCACTGTTTTGTTGCAGAAGTGAACTCCAAAATTGAAGGTATTGCTTTAATTTACAATAGGTATTCTACCTGGAAAGGCAAAATATTACATTTAGAAGATTTGGTGGTTAGTCAATCTATGAGAGGTACAGGGATTGGTTCTGCTCTTTTAGATGAAGTTGTAAAATATGGCCATCTATTGGGGGTGAGAAGAATAAATTGGGAAGTGCTTGATTGGAATGAGCCTGCTATAGCTTTTTATGAGAAAAAAGGAGCCCATGTTATGCGTGATTGGGATGTAGTACAATTAAGCGAGCAAGCTATAAAAAATTATATTTCAAAATTATAAGATGCAAGTATTTAAGTTTGGTGGAGCTTCTGTAAAAGATGCTAATGGTGTAAAAAATTTAGTATCAGTTTTACAAAAAGTTGGTTTTAAAAATACGCTTATTGTCATTTCGGCAATGGGTAAAACCACTAACGCTTTAGAAATTGTAATTAAAAATTATTTCGAAAATAAAAAAGCGCTACAAAGTTCTGTACAAGATGTTAAAGAATATCATAATGAAATACTTTTAGATTTATTTGAAAACGAAAATCATCACGCTTTTAAAAAAACTACTTCATTATTTAATGAATTAGATACGTTTCTAAAAAGCAATAAATCGCCAGATTATAATTATGTTTATGACCAAGTTATTGGTTTTGGAGAACTTGTTTCAACTACCATCATCAGCGAATATTTAAATCAAGTTGGCATACAAAATAATTGGCTAGATGTCAGAGATTTTATCAAAACCGATAGCTATTATAGGCGTGCTAATATAAATTGGGATATCACTCAAACTTTAATTACTACCAATTTTAATACCTCTATTTTAAATATTACTCAAGGTTTTTTAGGTAGTGATGATAACAATTTTACAACTACTTTAGGAAGAGAGGGAAGTGATTATACTGCAGCCATTTTTGCTTATTGTTTAAATGCAGAACATGTAACCATTTGGAAAGATGTACCTGGAGTATTGAATGCAGACCCTAGATATTTTGAAAACACTAAACTCTTAAATAAAATATCTTATACTGAGGCTATAGAATTGGCTTTTTATGGTGCCTCTGTTATTCACCCAAAAACATTACAACCGCTTCAAGGCAAAGAGATACCACTATATGTAAAATCTTTTTTAAACCCAGAAAATAATGGTACCCGTATTGGTAAAAATGTGACTTTAGAACCTATGATTCCTTGCTTTATTGTAAAGAAAAATCAAGTGTTAATTTCGTTATCTTCCTTAGATTTCTCTTACATAGTTGAAGAAAATATCAGTGAAATTTTCAATTTATTACATCTTTATAAAATGAAAGTAGATGTAATTCAAAATTCCGCCATAAGCTTCTCTGTTTGTGTAGATAATTTATATAATAATCTAGATAAATTAATACATCATTTAAAAGCAAAATTTAAAGTATCTTACAACGAAAACGTGTCGCTTTACACTATTCGGCATTATACTGAAGCTTCTATTAAACAAATTGAAGTAGGTAAAACCATATTACTAAAACAATTAACACAACAAACCGTTCAAGTAGTAACTGAATAAACAATTTACTACATTTGCATCCATGAGTAAAGAGCCCAATTTAGGTTTAGTAACAGCAAAAGAAGTCGCCAAAGCTATTCAATTAGATAAGTATGGTTTTTTTGGCACTTTTGTTGGATGGCTACTCATGAAACTCCTTAAAATATCTACCTTAAATAAATTTTATAAACGCAATAAACATCTTCAAGGAATAGATTTTTTAGATAGTATTTTAGAAGAATTTAAAATTAAATTTGAAATTCCTGAAGAAGACTTAAAACGGCTTCCAAAAGATGGTGCATATATTACAGTATCAAACCATCCTCTTGGTGGAATAGATGGTATTTTACTTTTAAAATTAATGTTGGAACAGCGCAGTGATTTTAAAATAATTGCAAACTTTCTGCTTCACAGAATAGAACCTATGAAACCTTACATTATGCCTGTAAATCCTTTTGAGGACAGGAAAGATGTAAAATCAAGTTTAGCAGGCTTTAAAAACTCCATTTTACATTTAAGAGATGGGCACCCACTTGGTATTTTCCCTGCTGGTGAAGTTTCTACTTACCGCGATGGAAAATTAGTGGTTGATAGACCTTGGGAAGAAGCAGCCATGAAATTAGTTAAAAAAGCAGAAGTCCCCGTAGTTCCCATTTATTTTCATGCAAAGAATAGCAAACTTTTTTATAAACTCTCTAAAATTAATGATACGTTCCGTACAGCTAAATTACCATCTGAAGTTTTAACTCAAAAAAGACGCACCATAAAAGTTAGAATAGGAAAACCAATCTCGGTAAATGATCAAAAAGAGTATGAAACCTTAGCTGAATTTTCAGAATTTTTAAGACGGAAAACCTACATGTTATCTAATGCTTTTGAAGACAAACCAAAAATATTAGACAACTTACAATCCACACTAAAAACACCAAAAACCCCTAAACGCATCATTACACCTGTACAAACAGAATTGATGATGAAGGAGGTAGAGGCCCTTAGAAAAGACGATTTAAGACTTTTAGAAAGTAAAAATTACGAAGTTTTTTTGGCTCAAGCCAATAAAATTCCTTTTATTCTTCGTGAAATAGGGCGTTTACGCGAAATTACCTTTAGAGAAGTTGGCGAGGGCACCAATGAAGCTATTGATTTAGATGCTTTTGATAATTATTATCACCACATGTTTCTTTGGGATAGCGAAAATAATGTGCTTGCTGGAGCTTACAGAATGGGCTTAGGTTCTAAAATTTTCGAGCGTTATGGGATCGATGGGTTTTATCTTCAAGATTTATTTAGGTTTGAACCAGAACTTTATAAAATGATGAGTCAATCTATCGAAATGGGACGCGCTTTCATCATTAAAGATTACCAACAAAAACCCATGCCTTTATTTTTACTATGGAAAGGTATTGTACACATCACGCTTCGCTACCCAGAACATAAATATTTAATTGGAGGTGTAAGTATAAGTAATCAGTTTTCAAATTTCTCAAAATCATTGATGGTGGAGTTTATGAAATCTCATTATTACGACCCTTATATTGCGCAATATGTGCGTCCTAAAAAAGAGTTTAAAGTAAAGCTAAAAGACGCCGATAAGGATTTTGTTTTTGATGAAGCTGAAGCAGATTTGAATAAGTTTGATAAGTTTATTGATGAAATAGAACCAGGTGCCTTACGCTTACCAGTATTACTTAAAAAATACATAAAACAAAATGCCAGATTAGTGGCCTTTAATGTAGATCCTCTATTTAACAACTCGGTTGATGGGTTGATGTATATCAAAATTGCCGATTTACCAGAGAGTACCGTTCGCCCGGTTATGGAAGAATTTCAAGCAGAATTGGAACGCAAGTTTATGGAAAAAAATGGTGGTTAAACCGCAGCCAGTAGTGTTATAAAAATCAATGTTAACTTCGGTATTTGAGCCACTGATTTATCAATCTATTACTTAAAACATCCATTTTACGGGAAACCCGTAACCCATTTTGCGTTTTTCGATAAAAAGCGGATTTTTTTATAAAAAAAGTTGCATTTTCTTATTTTTTTTTTGTTTGAAATGTCTTAAACTTAATTTTTAATCAAAGCCGATAGAAAAGTGGTTTTAGGCAACCAGAGTACTCTATAACTAGCGCTAGTTTTTATTTTCTCCCTAACTATTACATAGCGCATTTAAAACAACAACGGCTTTGTTGTTTTGTGCATCGGCTTTATATTTTTCGGCTTTAAAATTCGGCTAACAATGTTTAACCAACCCAAATACATATTAAAAGTAAATGTATGGGTTTAAAATTTTAGAAATTATGAGAAAATATTTATTACATTGATTGTTTTTTCACTGATGTTTTGCAAATGCAACCTCTACACGAAAAATCCTTTTTTCAGATATTGATTGTGAAGAACAGGTATACAACACAGTTACCCAAGCTATAAATAGTGAACTATTTTCACTTGAAGAAATTGAATGGATTTCACAGGCGGCATTAGCTATCTATTGCTATGGTTATACACTAGATGAAGTTATTGGAGCTCAACGATAAATTCAGCCAAATATTTAAAAACAAAATCTGCTGTTTTGAAACAGCAGATTACAATATTATTTTATGAAAATTTTTATTCTTGTAATAACGTGTTTAGTTTTTATTAATGTTAAAATTAGCAAAAATGATTTGTCTGGATTAATAGTTTACGGATACCAAAGAAATTATATTCCAAAAGAAGAAAAAGAAAAAGCCAAAGAGCTTTACAATTTGCTAGACCAAATGAATAAAAGTGCAAAAGATTTAAATTTTGAGCTAATGTTTAATTCAAATGAATCTATTTTTAAATTAGAAAATCAAATGGAAAACGATTTAGATCCATTATCTATTTCTTATGCAAAAAATATGATTTCAAAAGGAATGTGTTACTACAATATTGAAGAAGATATGATATTGCGACAAACAGATATATATGGTGATAAGACACTTATAAAATCATCACCTAAAAAGTTTAAATGGAAACTATTTAAAGAGAACAAACAAATAGGATCTTATTTATGCTACAAAGCAACAACTATTGTTTCTAAGCAAAGCATAGGGAAAAGTAAAACTTTTATTATTGAAGCATGGTATTGCCCCGAAATACCATTACCCTATGGACCCAATGGGTATAACGGTCTTCCTGGGATAATTCTAGAATTAAAGGACTCAAACTATACATATTTTGCAAAAACATTAAAAATAGAACCAAATAAGAATTATAAAATAGAACCTCCCAAATCAGATAAAATTATTAGTGAGATTGAACACGAAGGGAATTTGATAAAAAGATACGGAAATTGATTTTTTTTAAAATAAAAATTCTTACGATAATTTTATTTTTTTATTTTTTTTGTAAAAACAATCTGTGTTATGCTCAAAAAATAGTTGTTTCCGGCAAAGTAACAGACACATTACAAACCCCATTATCTTACGTCAACATTCTTGCCATACCAGAAAATGATAACGAAGCGGTTACTTTTGCCATAACCCAAGAAAACGGTACTTACAAATTAGGCTTAAGTAAAAACCAAACTTATAATGTTACAGTTAGCTATTTAGGGTTTAAACAGCAAACGGTTAGTATAACAACTACCAATCAAGACCTTTTTAAAGACTTTGTATTAAAAGAAAACCCAGACCAGCTTGATGAAGTGACTTTAAACTACACGCCACCAATAACTGTAAAAAAAGACACCATTACCTACAAAGTAGATGCTTTTGTAACTGGTGAAGAGCGCAAACTACGAGAAGTGCTTAAAAAATTGCCTGGTGTAGAGGTTGACAAAGCAGGCAATGTGATGGTGCAAGGTAAAAAAGTAACCAAAGTATTGGTTGAGGATAAAACCTTTTTTACAGGAGATAGTAAACTGGCTGTAAACAATATACCCGCCGATGCGGTTGATAAAGTAGAAATTCTAGACAACTACAACGATGTTGCTATGTTAAAAGGTTTGCAAGATACCGAAGATATGGCAATGAACATTAAACTAAAAGAAGACAAAAAGAAATTTGCCTTTGGCGATGTTGAAGTTGGTGCAGGCATTAAAGACCGTTATTTAGTGCATCCAAACTTATTTTATTACAGCCCAAAAACCAATGTTAATTTTATTGGCGACCTAAATAACCAAGGTATTAAAAGTTTTAGCTTTCGCGATTATTTAGAGTTTGAAGGTGGTTTTAATAAACTCATGAACGATGCTGGCAGTTATTTTAGTCTATTTAACAGCGATTTTGCGCAGTATTTAAACAATCAAGATTATACGGCAAACACCAACCAGTTTGGTGCTTTAAACATCAGGCAATCTATAAATAACGTTACCGATATTAGTGGCTACGTTATAACTTCTAAAAGTAAAACAGAAACGCAAAGCGAAACTTTAAACGAATACGTTAACGTTCAAAATCCTTTTTTTGAAGAACGAACCGTAAACAATAACCTCAACAACTTTTTTACCATTGGTAAATTAACATTAGATTACGACCCAAGTTTTAATGAAGATTTTGCGTATAATAGTTTTATAAAACTAACTAATAATGATAGTAATGGTTTTATTACTACCATAAACCCCAATCAAAATAACAGCATTTCTACCTTAACCGATGTCGTGGGCATCAACTTAAAACAAAACGTAAATTACAGCCGTAAACTTTCAAAAGACCATACCCTAACTTTAGAAGCTACATACAACTTCCAAAACGATAAACCTCTTACCGAATGGCTTACTAACAGGCAAATTTTGCAAGGTTTAATTCCTTTAGTTAACGATACGTTTTATAATATTTTTCAAACTAAAAAATCGAATTCACATAGCTTTAATGCCATTATAAAAGATTATTGGGTACTAAACAACTTTAACCATTTTTACACAAGTGTAGGCTTAAATACTGCCTTTAGTAGTTTTTTTAATGAAGATTTACAGAAACTTTCAAATGGTAACACCAATAACTTTAATACCAATGGTTTTGGAAATGACTTTGGGTATAACTTCGTAGATACGTTTATGGGTTTAGAATATAAGTTTCAAATAGGTATTGCAACCTTTAAACCCATGTTATATTATCATTTTTACAATTGGAATACAAAACAATTTCAAGACACCTTTTCTAATAATAAGGCTTTATTATTACCGCAGTTTACAACAAAAATAGAGTTTAATAACAGCGAAAAAATAAACTTTAAATATGCCTTAAATGCACGTTTCCCGAGTATTGAACGGTTAGCTAATAACTTTATACTTTCTAGTTTTAATAGCGTTTTTAAAGGCGATACCACATTAGAGAATCAATTATATCATACCGTAAGTTTAAGCTATTATAAGTTTAGTTTGTTTAAAAACTTAAATCTTAATTTAAACACGAGCTTTAACAAAAAGGTAAAGCATTTTAAAAATGTTACACAACTAAATGGTATCAATCAATTTAATACTCAAATATTATTTAATGAACCCGAATACAACTGGTCTGTTAGTGGCGGAATATCTAAAAAAATCAATAAAATAAAATATAACTTTAGAAGCCGTTTTAATTACAATGATTTTTACCAGATTTTGAATGATGCTACTAATTTGAATATTTCAAAATCTATTTCTTCAACAATAAGTGCTGAAACTTCTTTTAAAAATCATCCCAATATTGAGGTAGGTTACACAAAAGACTTCAATAATTATCGCTCTTTTAATTTGATTAATAATTTTGAAAACGACCGATTATTTGTAATTCTGGAATATGATTTTTTAAAAGATTTTATTTTCAAAGCAGATTATAGTTTTGATAATTATACAAATAAAAATAACGGTATAGATAATTCATTTGATACGGCAAATATGTCGTTATTTTATCAAAAAGAAGATACGCCTTGGGGTTTTGAAATTAATGCCATCAATCTTTTTGATTTAACATTTAAACAACAAAACGCCTTCAGTAATTTTTTAATAAGCGATAGTAAAACATTTATTCTACCAAGAATTATTATGTTTAAAATTTCTTATAAATTGTAAAACATCCGTTATATTAATTCAAACTCGTAAAAACATACTTCATTTCGGTTGCTATTTGCAAACTTCTATTAAAATACACTTCAGTTTGTTTATTGGTTCCATCAGATATTTTCGGATCCTCGTAAGTTATAGCTATCCGCTTATCACAACCTAAAACAATAGGGCAACCTTTGTCTGCAGAAGAGCAAGTCATGATGGCTGCAAATTCTGAATTTGGGTTGAAAGCATCTGCAAACTGTTTTGAGAAAGCAATAATTGAAGTATCATTATCAGAAAACTTTATACTATAAACCGGATTATTACCTTCTGATAATTTAGAAATTTTAAAACCCTGACTTATTAATGTTTCTCCTATTTTTGGAAACATGGCGGTTGCTTCTGTTCCGCCTGAATAACATGACACTTTATTAATCCCAAAATATGCTGCCATTGTTTGTGCCCAAACTTGAGACAAATGGCTACGGCGCGAATTATGTGTGCATATAAAATTTAAACGGATGGGCTTATGGTTTTTAATTTTGTCATTTATGTAATGTATTAAAGGCTTAAGAACGGCTTTTCGGTCATCAGAAATGACTTTAGTATCTAAGGCACTAATACTTTTAGATAGTGTTTCAAACATTTATTTATTATTTATAATTAACAACAATTACCATCTGGATTACAACTTGGATCATTTCCTTGTAAAACTGGTTCTGAAACTTCAGTAATTCCACAAGCTTCTTTTGCCTTACAATCTGTTTTTTCAATGGCTAATTTAAATATTAAATTATGACCTTGTATTTCGAAATCGTTAACAAACAATTGCGCCGTATGGAAGTTAGCATTACTATATTCAAACTTAACCTCAGCATCTAAAACATAAGCTTTCATTTTTCCTACTTTTTTTAAAATACCTAAGGCTTTATAAACTGACATATAATCTGTTTTATCTAATTCGCTTGTGCTTTCCCATAGTTGAATAATGGTTTCTTTCCAAGCATCAGTTTGAGCTCCACAATCAACGGAATCAATTGTGATGTGCTTTACTTCTGTGATGTGGTAATTTGCTCCTACTAACTGGTTTGGTGCATATTCAAATAGTAAAGATTTACTAATATGCGATTCTAATATTTTAAAAAATTCTTGTGTTTTCATGATGTTTTTAAATTAAATAATGGTTACTAAATAAACAATGACAACAAATTTTAGTTAACAACAATTAGATTTAGTTGAATTAAAAAAAGCATTTAATTGGGTTTGTAACGCTGTCCAACGTTCAATATCAATACAATAACACATGCTTTTACCTTCTAATTCGCCTTTAAGTAAACCTATACTTTTTAATTCTTTTAAATGCTGAGAAATGGTTGGTTGCGCCAAACCAATTTCCTCAACTAAATCGTTACATATACAAGCGTTTTGATTACTAATGTATTGTAAAATAGCAACTCTTGCCGGATGACCTAATACTTTAAAAAATTGTGCTAAATCGTTTTGTTGCTCAGTAAATATTTCTGTTTTTGTTAAGCCCATTTATAATAATTATATATTGCAATATTACGATAATAAAGTGAATATAAAAAGTCAAAAAACTTTTTTTGACTTTTTATATGATTGTGATTGATTTTAGAACCAAGGTTTTTTTCCTACTTGATAGGTGTTATAAAATTCCTCATCAGACTTCGTTAAATAAACAATACCTTCTATTAAGCCTATAACTCCAGTAATACCAGCACCTAAACCACATGTAATAAATCCTAAAACAAAGGTTAAAACTAGTAAAATTATACCTTCTTTGTTATACCCTAATACAAATTTATGTACGCCTAATGATCCTAATAAAATAGCCAAAACGCCTGCCAATATTTTTTTATTTTCACCTGTTACGTTTTCAAATGTTTCTTTAGCATTATCAGCAAACTCAGAAGCAGATTCTTTCGCTTCATTTGCAAATTCTTTTGCTTTTTCTTTAGCCTCTTTAGCTATTTCTTCAGCTTTATCAGCAGCTTTTTTTGCACCTTCTTTAGCATCGCCTAACATGTCATTTAGATCGTCGCTTAAACTTTTTTCGTCAGACATAATTTTTAGTTTTGATTTGTTTTTTAAAAGTAATAAAAATAAACTTCATTACTAACTATGTGTCTTTCAAATTAAAAGAACGTTACAAAATAAATTATCTGAATAATAAAATAATACCACCTATAGCCGTTACAATTAAAATAAAACGTCTGTAATTTAAATTGGATATTCGTTTAACAATAGACACTCCAACAAAAAAACCTATAATAACCATAGGAATTAAAATAGTATTTAAAGCTAAAGATTCTACTGAAACGGTTTTCCAAACAAAGAAGTGAAATGGTAATTTAAAAACATTAATGATAAAAAATAACCAAGCAGCCGTACCAATAAATTCGTTTTTTGGAAAACGCATAGCTAAAAAATAAATGTTTGAAACTGGACCTGCCAAATTACCTATCATGGTTGTAAAACCTGCCAAAAACCCTGTGATATATGCAAACCATTTATTAGTTGGTACTTTATTAGTATTTCGGATTTCTGTGAAAAACATAATGATTACTGAGACAATTATAATAACTGCCATAAGTCTTTTAAATAAGATTTCGGAAACATCATTACCAATCCAAACACCTACTAAAACTCCAACAATCATCCAGGGTATTAATTTTTTAATAATATGCCATTGAGCATGCCTATTATAATAAATAACTGCAAAAATATCGGCACAAATTAACATGGGTAGTAATATCCCAGTTGATGCTTTCTCACCAAAAACAAAGGCCAAAATTACTACAATAATAATCCCAATACCTTTTATTCCAGACTTAGATAACCCTAATAAAAAAACAGCAAAACCAATGGCAACCCATTGTAACGAAGTTAATTGATAAGATTGAAGTATCTGTATGTAAGTCAATAGTAGTTTTTTAAAGCTACTAATTTACAAAAACGCACTATCAAGAGGTTTGCAAAGTTCAATTTTATTACCATCGTTATCTAATATCCATCCAGATATTATTTTGGTATTATTACTTTTAATACCATTTACCAAACCAAATTTTATAAAGTTAACAAAATTTTGCTTTTATCTTATCTACAATGGTTTGAGCTAATTTTTCTTTACTTTCTATTGTCCAACCTGCAACATGAGGTGATATTAAAACGTTTTCTGATTTAATTAAATATTGAAACGCTTCTGGCATTTCTGAAGAAAATAAACTCTCAAATGAGGCCTTTTCATACTCTAAAACATCAAGTCCTGCTCCTAAAATTTTGCCTGATTTTAAAGCTGAAACTAGATCTTCCGTCACCACACTTTTTCCTCGAGCGGTATTAAAAAACCAAAACGGTTTTTGAAACTGATTGATAAAATCTGAATTTATCATCTTTAAGGTTAGGGGAGTTTGTGGGGTATGTAAACTGACTACATCTACTTGTTTTTGAAATTCTTTTAGCGAAACTTGTTTTGCGTTTTCATCTCCTACATGTTCTTTAATATCATAACATAAAACGGCAACATCAAAGCCTTTTAATTTTTTAGCAAAGGCTTTACCCATGTTGCCATACCCAATTAAGCCTACAATTTTACCATCAAGCTCTAAACCTCTATTCTCTTCTCGTAACCATTTGCCTTGTCTAACCTCGGTATCTGCTTTGTTAAGCTTATTAAATAATGATAATAACATACCCAGTGTGTGTTCACCAACAGCATTACGGTTACCTTCAGGTGCAGCTATAAGCTCAATACCTTTTGAAAAGGCGTAATCACAATCAATATTCTCTAAACCAGCTCCCACTCTTCCAATAAATTTAAGATTAGTTGCAGCATCCAAAAATTGTTTATCGATAGTAAAACGACTTCTTAAAACAATACCATCGTAATTTTGAATTTTAGATTCGATGTCTTCTTTTGAAGATGTGTAATCTTCATGGTTTGTAAAGCCTAAATCGTTTAATTGATTAATTAAAAATTTATGATTAGTATCGAGATGAAGAATTTTCATTGGTGTAATTTAGGTTATAAAATTACGAAGTTTTGCGTTAGCGATTGCAGTGAAAATCCTTTTGCTTTTTTGCAAAAGATTATAACGGAAAGCGCGACCCAAAGGGTAACGCCCGAATTATTATATACCTAAAATTAATTTTGCTATCCAGAAATAGATAAGAATGCCAAAGATATCGTTACTTGTTGTTATAAAAGGCCCTGTTGCAATGGCTGGATCTATACCGCGTTTATTTAAAAATAAAGGTACAAAAGTGCCTATTAAACCTGCTACAATAATAACTATTATTAATGAAATTGATATGGCTAAGGCTGTATTTGCGTTGCCTTGTGTAACCCAAACAAATACAAATAAAAAAAGTGCTAAAATAAAACCGTTAAGTGCGGCGAGTAACATTTCTTTAATTAACCGGCTATTGATACTTCCTTTTACATCATCATTTGCTAAACCTTGGACGATTATGGCGCTTGATTGAACCCCTACATTACCTGCCATAGCCGCAATTAATGGTGTAAAGAAAAATAAAACTGCATATTTTGAAAAGGCTTCTTGAAAACCTTCCATAATTAAAAAAGCACCAACACCACCAACTAATCCTAAAAATAGCCATGGCAAGCGTGCTTTTGTTAGTTGTAAAATACTATCATCAGCCTCTACATCGCCCGTAATACCTGCTGCCATTTGATAATCTTTATCGGCTTCTTCTTTTAAAACATCTACAATATCATCTATAGTAATACGGCCTACAAGTGTTTTATTTTCATCTACTACAGGGATGGCTTCTAAATCGTATTTTGCCATAACTCTGGCTACTTCTTCAACATCTTCATCTACTTTTACGTAGTCGACATTTGAATTAGAAATTTCAGAAATTTTTTGATCACTTTTAGCAATTATAAGGTCTTTTAATGATAAACGACCAATCAACTTTTCCTGCTTATCTACTACATAAATAGAGTGCACTCTGGTTACATCTTTTGCTTGCCCTCTAATTCTTCGCATACAACCTGCAACGGTCCAGGTTTCGTAAACCTTAACTAGCTCTTTAGCCATTAAACCTCCTGCTGTATCTTCATCATAAGCTAAAAGCTCTCTAATTTCAGCTTGGTGTTCTGCATCTTCTATATTTGAAATAACTTCTTGCTGCCGCGCTTCTGGTAATTCTGAGATAATATCAGCAGCATCATCGGTATCTAACTCTTCAATTTCTTCAGCAATTTCTTTTGCTGATAGATTTCTTAGAACTTTTTCCCGGTTATCTTCATCCATCTCCATAAGGATGTCTGAAGTGGTTTCGGAATCTAGAAGTTTTATGATATACATAGCCTCTTCTAGATTTAATTCATCTAAAATTTCGGCAATATCAGCATAATGAAAGTCGTCTAAAAGCTTATGTAACTCCTTATTGTTTTTTGATTCAATAAGTTTCTCAACTTGCTCTACGAGTTCATCTGTAAGTTGGAATTGTATGTTTTCTTTTTCTTCTAACAAATTGAAAACTTAAAAAGGGTTAACTATCTTTTTCTATTAATTGAGTGAGCTCAATAAACTCTTGAACATTTAATTGTTCGGGACGCTTGTCAAATATACTATTTGCTTTTAAATTATCGGATAAATTAAAAGTTTTTAAGCTATTACGAATTGTTTTTCGACGTTGTTGAAACGCTGTCTTTACGGTTTTAAAAAATAACTTTTCATCACAAGGTAAAGTGAAATTATCTTTTCTTATAAGTCTTAAAACGCCTGAATCTACTTTTGGTGGTGGTGTAAAAACATTTGGAGACACTGTAAATAAATATTCTGCATCATAAAAAGCTTGAACTAAAACTGATAAAATGCCGTAAACTTTACTTCCTTCTTTTGAACAAATCCGTTCTGCAACTTCTTTTTGAAACATGCCTGAAAATTCAGGAATTTGATGACGAATCTCTAATGTTTTAAATACAATTTGACTTGAAATATTATAAGGAAAATTACCAATAATAGCTAATGGTTCGTCTTTAAAAACGGTATTTAAATCGTATTTTAAAAAATCTTTTTCTATAATTCGAGGTGCCAGTGTTAAGTAATTAGCCTGAAGATATTCTACAGATTCTGAATCAATTTCTATAACATACGTATTGGCATCTTTTTTTAATAAATACTTAGTAAGTACTCCCATACCTGGGCCAATTTCCAAAATATTTTGATACCCTTTTAAGGTTAAGGTATCTGCAATTTTTTGTGCTACCATTTCATCATTTAAAAAATGCTGTCCAAGATGTTTTTTTGCTTTTACTTGATGATGGTTGGAGTTGTTTGACACAGATAGAGGGTATTAAAACGCTAAGATAAACTATAAAAATGGATTCCTGTGTTTACTGGAATGACAAGGCTAATTGAAGTTTACTGTATACTCATCAATAATTTCAAGTTCGGTTCTAAAAGCTAACATTTTATCGGCAAACTTTTTTAAGCCTTCGCCTCTAAGTCTTTCTGCATCTTCTTTATAATATGCATCTAAAGCTTCTCTGGAATATGTCCTGTATTGCACAGAGTATGTAACGCCTCCCAAATCTTCTTCAACTAAAACTCTTGTAAGTGTCGCTTTTTCAAATTTACCAGTTGCTAAAACTTGTGGAATATGCTCTTTAATCCAAAGTAGCCATTCTTTATGAATACTTTCGTCAATATTTACCGTTACATTGTATATATACATAGCTATAAATTTATTGCAAATAACAGAAGTTCTTTTTCATCATCAAAAGGTTTTATTGTTTTTTGAAAATTCAAGCCTAACTTTTCTAATAATTTTATTGATTTTGTATTAGCAGAAGTTGTGATTGCTAAGAGTTTTTCTAATTTAAAATGATTTTTTGCAAGTTTTATAACTTCTTGAGAGGCTTCAAAACCAAAGCCTTTACCTTCATATTCTGGTAAAAAAGCAAAACCTAAATCTACGTCATCTAAGGTATCTCTTTTAATAAGTCCGCAAGTGCCAATGGGTTTATTATTTTCGTCTTTTAGTAACACTTTATAAAACCCAAACCCAAAATCTTTATAGCTTTGAAGATGACCTTCAGAGATTCGTTTTTCTGCATCAGAAATTGTTTTTGTGTGTCTATCTCCAATAAACTTAATCCAATTTGGAGCATTTACTAGTTCTAGAAAAAACGTGGCATCTTCTATTAAAAATTTTGAAATAATGAGACGTTTGGTTTCTGCTATTATCATTTAAACTAATTTATGGCATCACCACGTAATAATCTAAATCGTTTTCTTGCTTCTACAAAATAAATGCTGTCTGCATGATTAAAGATAATTTGCTCATAGAGTTGTTTTGCCTTTTCGGGAAGATTTAATTGCTTTTGATAAATTTCAGCTAAATGATAATAAGCATCATCAATTAAAATACCGTCACTATAATTTTCAATAATAGTTTCGTAATTATCTTTCGCCTTTTCAAATTGAGATTTCATTTCAAATAATTGAGCTTGTTTGTATAATGCTTGTGCTATAATAGGCTCTGTTTTATGATCTTTCAAAATTTTATCTAACAATAAAATAGCCTCTTCGTTTCTATTTTGAAACGCCAATAAATCTGCTTTTGCATATAATTTTAAGGCCGATTGAAGAGAATCTTCATATTTATTATCTGATATAAGTAGTTTTAAATCGAGTGCATCATTAGCAATAAGTTGTGATGTTGAGGCTTTTAAGATTTTTAGTTGAGATTCTGCCCATTTAAAATCGCCTTTATAGTAACTTGCTTTAGCAACTTTAAAACGAGCTTCTTGAGAAATGGTGCTGTTTTTTAAATTGCGTTGTATTTGTGTATAATAAATTAATGCTTGATTAAACTTTTCTTGAAGTAATAAAATATCGCCTAATTCTAATTTCACTTTAGCCTTTTCTAATTCGTTGATTGGTAAAATTAAAATGTTTTCTAAAAAAGATGTTGCATCTTTTGTTTCGTTCATGTAAAAAGCCAAAAAGTGGGCATATGAGATTTGTAAATTCAATGTTTGAGTTTGTAAACCAAATATTTTAAAAAGCTCTAAATAGGTATTTTTTATAGTTATATACTGCTCTTTTGAGGATTCTTTTATTTGAAGTTGCAATAAGTTATTATGAGCTTCTAATTTAGTGTCTGAATCTTGAGCGTTTTCAGTTAAATACGTAAGTATTTCTTTAGCAGTCTCGTTTTCATTTTCGTTTAAAGTGATTAAAGCTAAATCTTCAATTCGGCTTAAGCTTTGTTGGTTTCTATTAAAAATTGCTTTTTCTTGGGTAAAGGCTTTATTAAAATCTTTTTGCTGAACAAAAAGCCAACTCAATAAATCATTCCATAATAAATTAGGTTGTTCTTGAATTTTTTTGAGTAGAATTTTTCTGAACAAAATATTATTACCACTAGTACTTTGTTCAGTTATAAAATCGTTTATTGAGCGCTTTATATCTCTAACTGTCGCAGGATTTACTTCAACAAAATTTATATAGCTATTAAACATTCTTTCAATATTACCTTGTTCACCGTAAATTTGAGCTAATTGTAAATTAAAATTAAAGTCGGGGTTTAAAACCATTGCATTTTCGTAGGCTATTATAGCTTCATCTAAAAGGGAATGATTTTGAAAACTTCTAGCTACAGAAAACACATTACTAGGTTTTGTATCGATACTTTCTAAAGCTTTTTTATAATAAACTTGTGCGTTTACTAAATCGTTTTTAAGTTGATAATTATAACCTAATTCAACAATAAATGCAGGGTAATTAATCCTTTCTAGTAAATTCTGTAAAAAACTTTCAGCCTCATCATATTGTTCTAATTCTTGATGGGTACTTATTATTTGATTAATATAATTAATGTTTGAAGTGGCATTTGAATATAACTTCTTATACTCAATAAGCGCTTTTTCGTATTCACCATTTTTAAAATATTCTTTAGCAATAATATCATTTTGTGATATAGCCGAACCAGAAATAAGAATACATAGTATTAAAAGAAATCTCATATTGTAAAGATAGCAAATGTGATTTTTACTATTTGTAAATATTATTATAAAAAATGCCCGAATAAAATTCGGGCACTAACCAACCAAAAATAATATGCTATTAACTAACGTTAATTTAAATACTCGAGATTGGGGACAGTCTTAAATTTCTGAATTACCAGAAATGACTATTAGCAAAAAAATCTTTTGTAAATACTTTACTGAATTTATTTAAAAAAACAAATTAACTATTTAGTTGCAACAACTGAAATTTTATTTTCAGACTTAATGATCTCAAAATCTGAAAATAATACTTTACTTGCAACAAAAATTAAAGTGATTAAAAGTACAATACGTTTAAAATTTTTCATTGGGTTAGTAGGTTACATATTTTTGGGACTACTAATTTGAAAAATATAAACTAAAACTCCAAAAGAAATGAATAAAAATGGTCAAACAACGAAATAAATTTGTATTTCGTCGATTAAAAAAACTTATTTTATAAAATTTGTAAGAATTTATTTTCTTTTATGGTTTTTGAAAAATAAAACTAATCTATAATTTTAAAACCTGTATAAGGTTGTAAAACCTCAGGTATTTCTATACCATTTTCTGTTTGATAATTTTCTAAAATTCCAGCTAAAACTCTTGGTAATGCCAAAGAACTACCGTTTAATGTATGTGCTAGTTCGTTTTTCCCTTCGCTATTTTTAAATCGAAGTTTTAAACGGTTTGCTTGAAATGTTTCAAAATTTGAAACAGAAGATATTTCTAACCATCTATCTTGCGCCGTTGAAAATACTTCAAAATCATAGGTTAATGCTGATGCAAAAGAGGTGTCTCCACCACATAAACGTAATATTCTATATGGAAGTTTTAATTCTTTTAAAATATCTTTTACATGATCAACCATTTCATCTAATGCTTGATAAGATTTTGTTGGATGTTCTACTCTAATAATTTCAACTTTATCAAATTGATGCAATCTGTTTAAACCTCTTACATGTGCTCCATAACTACCTGCCTCACGACGGAAACAAGGTGTATAACCAGTAATACCAATAGGTAAATCACTTTCATTTAAAACCACATCCCTAAAAATATTAGTCCCCGGTACTTCTGCGGTAGGTATTAAATACAAATTATCTTCAGTAATATGATACATTTGTCCTTCTTTATCTGGTAATTGCCCGGTGCCAAAACCAGAAGCTTCATTTACTAAATGTGGTAATTGGTATTCGGTATAACCAGCTGCTGTGTTTTTATCTAAAAAATAGGTTATTAAAGCACGTTGTAACTTCGCTCCTTTCCCTTTATAAACTGGAAATCCTGCTCCTGTAATTTTATTACCAAGCTCAAAATCTATAATGTCGTACTTTTTCGCCAACTCCCAATGAGGAAGTGCATTAGCATGCAATTTAGGAATTTCCCCAGCTGTAAAAATCTCTTCGTTATCTAACTCTGAATTTCCTCTTTTAACCAAATCGTTTGGGATATTTGGTATTTTATATAACAATTCGGTTAAAGCTTCTACTTTGTTATTTAATGCATCTGAAAGTTCTTTTGATACATCCTTTAAAAGAGCTGTTTTTTCTTTTAAAATATTAGCTTTTTGTGGTTCGCCAGATTTATATAAGTTTCCTATTTCTTTAGATAATGCATTAGATTCTGCCAATGTATTATCAAGTTCAGCTTGAATACGTCTTCTATCTTCATCAAAAGCTATAACATTATTTATCATTTCTGATGCATCCATGTTTCGCTTTTCAAGGCGTTTAATAACTAAATCTTTGTTTTCTCTAATAAAGGCAACTTGTAACATGTAAAAGGAATTTAAGAGACAAATTTAATGAATTGATAAGATATTTAAAGGGTTAAATGAAACTTAAATAAAATGAGTTTTTATATAAGCTAGTGCGGTTACCTCATCATTTGCTAATTGCATTTTTAAGGCTTCAATAGATTCGAACTTTTCCTCATCACGGATGCGATGTAACAAATCTATTTGAATTTTTTTATGGTAAATATCTTTATTAAAATTAAAGAAATGCACTTCTATGGTTTGTGAATTCCCATTTACTGTTGGATTGACACCAATATTCATCATACCATAAAATACGATATCACTCATTATGGATTTCACAATATAAACCCCTTGTTTAGGTATAATTTTGTAGTCCTCTGCTACATGAATATTCGCAGTAGGATACTGAATTTTTTTTCCTAAGCCTTTTCCCTTAACAACTGTTCCACTTAACATAAAATGATATCCTAAAAAACTGTTAGCTTTTTCAATGTCTCCCTCAATTAAAGCTTGCCTAATTTTTGTTGAACTTACCGAAACATCATCAATATCTTGAGCTGAAATTTCTTCAACATCAAAACTATAAGTATTCCCAAAAACTTTTAAATCATTTATGTCAGCATTTCTATTTCTTCCAAATCTATGGTCGTAACCTATAATCACTTTTTTAGCATTTAATTTTTCTACTAAAATTTGTTTTACAAAATCTTCGGCTGAAAGTCTCGAAAATTCTTTTGTAAACTTTTTAACAAGTAAATAATCTATCCCTAAAGCTTCTAAAATTTTGTAGCGCTCATCAATAGTATTTATAAGTTTAATGTTTGAATCTTTTTGCAAAACCATTCGTGGATGTGGAAAAAAAGTAAGTATAACAGACTTTAATCCATTTATTTTAGCAGTATTAATAAGACGTTTTATTATTTTTTGATGCCCTATATGAACACCATCAAAAGTACCAATGGTTACTACCGATTCTTTTTTATCGAAAGACTCTAATATGCTTTTTATTTTCAACGAAAATGCTTTTATGCAAAATTAGATATAATACCTATATAAAAAAAGGATACCATACACTTAGGGTTTTTTAACCTTAAATTGTTTTATATATAGACAAGAAAAAGTCTTTATTGATTAAATACAGAGTCTTTTTTTTTTAAAATTTAAAAAATAACTATTATTGTTATTAGAATTACAGAAACACCCTTAAATCTAAGTGAATGATATCAAAATTGCGTTACGGACTTACAATTACTTTTCTCTGGCTAAATAGCTATGGATATGCTCAAAAATATAGTTGGGAGAAAACCACAATAATTGAAAAAAATAATCTATCGGAATTTTACATCAATGAAGAAAAGGTTGAGATTTTTGAATTGGATTTAGATGCTTTTAAAAAGCAAATAGCCAATGCTCCCTTAAGAAACTTTAACAATAAAAAGGCAGGTAGACTGATACAAATTCCTGGTTATAACGGTAACCCAGAAAATTTTTATGTTTATGAGGTTTCGGTATTTTCTGAGTCACTTTCTGCTAAATATCCAAATATAAAATCATATATAGGTTTTAGTTCAGATAATTCAGGTGCTCAATTAAGAATGAGTGTTTCTCCAAATGGTATTCAAACAATGATTACTTATTTAGACAAACCCACAGTTTTTTTGCAACCTTTAAGTCATGGTAATAAAAATTATGTGCTTTATGATAAAAACTCTAAAACTAAATATGAAGATCCATTTGAATGTAATACCATAGAAGATATTAACAAAAGTTTTGATAACTCTATAACTAATAGAGATGCTAATGATCAAATTTTAAGGTCTTTTAGAATAGCTGTCTCTACAAATGGAGAATATACTACTTACCACGGAGGCACTGTTGAAGGGGCATTAGCTGCAATTAATGCAACATTAACTAGATTAAATGCTGTATTTGAAACCGATATGGCTGTAACTTTTGTTCTTGTAGATGCCCCAGAATTAATTTTTACTGACGCTAGTTCAGACCCATATTCAACTAATTTAAATGATTGGAATTTACAATTACAAAACACATTGACTACTACTATCGGTAACGCTGCGTATGATATTGGACATATGTTTGGAGCTACTGGTGGAGGTGGTAATGCTGGTTGTATTGGTTGTGTTTGTATAGATGATAGTGCATCAACTAATGATATTAATAAAGGAGGTGGTATTACTTCTCCATCAAATGGTATACCTGAAGGCGACACCTTTGATCTTGATTTTGTAGCCCATGAAATTGGGCACCAAATGGGTGCAAATCATACTTGGGCCTTTGATACAGAAGGAACCGGTGTGAACTCGGAACCTGGCAGTGGAACAACTATAATGGCTTATGCAGGTATTACTGGTGCCAATAACGTACAACAAAATGGTGATGATTATTTTCATTACCATAGTATAAATCAAATACTTAATAATTTAGATACGAAGAGCTGTGCCACTGTAACACCCATAACTAATAACCCTCCTGTAGCTAGTGCTGGTAATGATTTTACTATCCCTACAGGAACAGCTTATATTTTAAAAGGTTCTGCAACAGATCCTAATGGAGGAGATACCTTATCTTATTGTTGGGAGCAAATAGACAGTGGGCAAGTAACTAATACTAGTTTTGGGCCTACATTAACTAGTGGATCTATGAACAGATCATTGCCCCCTTCTAGTACTTCAGATAGATATATTCCAAAATTAGATCGGGTTATTACTGGACAACTTACACAAACAAACCCAACTATAAATAGTGCATGGGAAACTGTATCTATAGTCGGAAGAACTTTAAATTGGGCTTTAACTGTGAGAGACCGAGAACCAACTGCTGTGGGACTGAATGGTCAAAGTAGTTTTGATTTAATGCAAATAACTGTTGATGCTAATTCTGGTCCATTTATAGTAACATCTCAATCTTCAAATGTAACTTGGGACGTTGGATCCAATCAAACAGTTACTTGGGATGTAGCAGGAACAGATTCAGGACAAGTAAATACTCCAAATGTTAATATTAAACTATCAATAGATGGCGGACTTACATATCCTTTTAATTTAGCTTCTAATGTTCCAAATAATGGTTCTGCAGACATAATTGTTCCTGATACTGGAATAGACTCAAATACTGCAAGAGTTATGGTTGAAGGAAATAATAATATTTTTTACGCTATAAATTCTATTAATTTCAATATTCAGAAATCCGAATTTGCTATAGCAATTTCTAATAATTTAATAGATGTTTGTTCCCCTTCCGATGCTTTATATAATTTTACATACAATACCTTTTTAGGCTTTACTGGTACTACAACCTTTTCAACACTAGGTTTGCCTTCAGGTGCCGTTGCTACTTTTAATCCCACAAGTGCCTCAGCTAACGGAACTCTAGTAACTTTAATAATTTCTGGAACATCTACTGTTGGAGTTGGTAATTATATTTTTGATGTAGTTGGTACTTCTGGATCTATTGTTAAAGACTCAAATGCATCTCTAAATATTTTTAGTAATTCATTTAACTCAACAACACTTTCATCTCCTTCTAACGGGGCAATAAATATTCCAGTATCTACTAATTTAAGTTGGGATAATGATTCTAATGCTCAAGCATTTGATATTGAAATCGCTTCTGATGCTGGTTTTACTAATATCGTTGAAAGTGCCACAGTGTCATCAAATTTATTTACTACAAATTTACTGGCAAGTAACACAAATTATTTCTGGCGAGTAAAACCTAAAAACTTATGTGGTGATGGTATATTCTCCTCAATCTTTAGTTTTACAACTCAAAACATAAGTTGCCAATCGTTTAATTCAAACAACACGCCCACTAATATACCTGATAATAATGCTACAGGTATAACTTCGATTATTAATATTGCTACAAGTGAAACAGTTCTTATTACCGATGTGAATCTTACTTTAAATGTAACACATCCTTGGATTGGTGATTTAACAGTTTCATTAACTAGTCCAAATGGAACAGAAATCACTCTTATAAGTTCAAGAACTGATGATGGCAACAATTATAGCAATACTACTTTTGATGATGATGCTTCTAGTTTGATTAATACTGGATCAGCACCTTTTACAGGCTCTTTTAGACCAGAACAACCTTTATCAATATTTAATTCGGAATTTTCAAATGGTAATTGGTTATTAAAAATTGTTGATAGTGGTCCTGCTGATATTGGAACTTTAGATAACTGGAGCATAGAAATATGTGGCAGCCCTCCTTCTGATTCTGATGCTGATGGGGTTTTTGATAACATAGATAATTGTAACTCTATTTCAAATGCAGATCAAGCAGATTTTGATAATGATGGTATCGGTGATGTTTGTGATGATGATATTGATAACGATGGTATTTTGAATGTAAACGACACCTGTAATGATACACCACTAGGTGATACTGTAGATGTAAACGGTTGCTCGGTATTCTCATTACCTTCTAATAATTTTAATTTACAAATAAGTAGTGAAACTTGTCGTAATAGTAATAATGGAAGTATTAGTATTTCTGCTATTGAAACCTTTAATTATGTAGCTCAATTAACTGGTAATGGCGTTAATATTTCTAATAACTTTACTTCGTCAACAGTATTTTCTGGAATAGAGGCCGGTAATTATACCATTTGTATAACAGTTAGTGGAGAAGCTGATTATTCTCTATGTTATAATGTTACAATTACTGAACCTGATGATCTTTCTGTAATCTCGAAAATTGATACATTAACTGGGAAAGTTCAATTAGGGCTTTCAGGAAGTAATTCTTACACCATCAATTTAAATGGATCTATTATCAAAACATCTGATAGTAATATAATCTTAGATTTAGTAACAGGTATTAATAAACTTCAAATTAATACAGATAAAGAATGTCAAGGTTTATATAGTGAAACCATTAATAATGTTTCTAAAACTATTTTAACCCCAAATCCTATTGGAGAGGAACTTTTAAATATTTATGTAAATAATAATATTGAACAAATTCGAGTTTATGTGTATTCAAGCATTGGAAAATTATTGTTCACTAAAAACATGACTACCATAAATGGAAAATCTAATTTAAACCTTTCTAATTTATCTTCTGGCATCTATATCATAAATGTTAATACTGGTGAATCTCAATCAAATCACAAAATAATTAAGAAATAAGATGAAAAAAAGCCTATTATATTTCAGTTTTATCGCGCTTATATTAGCTTTCAATTGTTCAAAAGACGAACCAGATCCAATTCCTACTTCAGCTACCTTACTATTTCCTGATAACAATCAGGAATGTAATGAAGGAACAAGTGTTAATCCTACTCAAACTTCAATTACTTTTAGATGGAACGCTTCTACTAACACAAACTCGTATGATTTATTTTTAAAAAACTTAAACACACAAACTACTGTTATTACTAACTCCACAACAAATTCTTTAAGTATAATTATCAATAAAGGCACCCCATATTCTTGGTATGTAGTTTCAAAATCTGAAACTTTTCCTCAAACTGCTGAAAGCGAAATATGGAAATTTTATAATGCTGGAGATGCCATTGAATCTCATCCACCGTTCCCTGCTGATTTAATTTCACCTCTATCCAGTGATAATATAATTGGGATAACCACACAAACCTTAACTTGGCAGGGTAGCGATGTAGATAATGATATTGTTAATTATGATGTATATTTTGGAACTACTCCGAATCCTTCAACATTACTAAGAAATACAACTATAACTAACACAGATGTAACAGTTGCTGCAGGAAATACATATTATTGGAGAGTTATAACGATTGACAGTGAGGGTAATTCATCAGAATCAGAAATTTTTCAATTTAGAGTGAATTAATCTACAATCTAAATTTAACAAATATTTAAAAAGAGAAGGATGTCCCTTCTCTTTTTTATTTCCCATTAAAGCTATTCATTGTAATATTTATTCCAGCTAAAGCAAAAGACTTTATCAAATCAACTGATTTTACTAGTCGATCTTTCATTTTTACATTTTCTTCTTCAGTCCATTCCCCCAAAACATAATCAATTTGACTGCCTTTACTAAAAGCGTCACTAATACCAAACCTAAATCGGTTATAATTGGTCGTACTCAATTTATCCTGTATATCTTTTAATCCATTGTGGCCACCATCGCTACCTTTTGTTTTTAATCTAATACTTCCAAAAGGCAAGTTTAAATCGTCTGTAATAATAAGTAAATTTTCTAAAGGAATATTTTCCTTATTTAACCAATATAAAACGGCTTTACCACTTAAATTCATGTAGGTATTTGGCTTTAATAAAATAAAAGTTCGTCCTTTTAATTTATATGTTGAGATATCTCCTAATTTTTGAGTTTCAAAAGTTAATCCCTCTTCATTAGCTAAAAAATCTAAAACTTTAAACCCAATATTATGACGTGTGTTGTGGTATTTTTCTCCAATATTTCCTAAACCAACAATTAAATACTTTTTCATTAAATCGTTTTGTTTTTGATTTTTCTTACTAAATAAGTTGATTAAAAATTGATACATAAACTTCTATGTTTTTGTAAAAATAAAAAAGCATCCTGAATAATACAGAATGCTTTTTAATATTTAATTAAGAATACTCTCTATTCTTGAGCTGCTGGTGCTTCAGTTGTTTGTGCTTCTGTACCTTCAGCTGTTTCTTCATCTTCGTCATCAATATCTACTGATGTTCTAGAACGTCTTACTAAACAAACAACAGTATTATCTGGATGCATAAATTTATAAGCATCATTTTCTAAAGTTGTTATGTAAAGTTTACTACCAATTTTAAGAGGTGTAATATCTGCTTCAATAAAATCTGGCAAGTTAGCCGGTAAAGCTTTAACACGTAAACTACGTCTGTTTTTACGTAAAACACCACCATTTTTTACACCACGAGAATTTCCAATAAAAACAACTGGAATATCCATAGTAATTTCTTTGTCTTCATATAACTGATAAAA
The DNA here is from genome assembly GCF_982512915.1 of Flaviramulus sp. Classification (NCBI taxonomy): domain Bacteria; kingdom Pseudomonadati; phylum Bacteroidota; class Flavobacteriia; order Flavobacteriales; family Flavobacteriaceae; genus Flaviramulus; species Flaviramulus sp. Next base: position 231,264 of record NZ_CEWOCJ010000003.1, read on the forward strand.
ATCTACATGTAAAATTTTGTCTGTTACAGGGTGAAATTGAATGTCTTGTAAAATAGCATTGTATTTATCACCATTATCTAGTGCAATCACAACTGTGTGCGCATTTGGTGTGTATACAAGATGAGAGAATGCTAATTCTTCTGCATTGAAATGAACTGGCTTATCTCCTCCGTATAATACGCAAGGAACCTGACCAGCATTACGTAAGGCTTTTGTTGCTTTTTTGCCCACGCTTTCTCTTTGAGATCCTTTGATTGTAATTGATTTCATTTTCTATTTATATATAATTATTAATATTCTCTTTTATGAGTGATTTACATCACAAACTTTGAACTAATTGATTGATTATTATGGACTTTATCCATAACCTCTGCAAATAAATCAGCACAACTTAAAACTCTAATTTTATCACTTAATGGCTTTATTGGAATAGAGTCTGTTACTATAAGTTCTTCTAATTTAGAATTATTTAAGTTTTCGTATGCCTTTCCAGATAGTATAGGGTGGGTACAAATAGCTCTAACACTTAACGCTCCACGTTCCATCATTAAATCGGCTGCTTTTGTTAGGGTGCCAGCTGTATCAACCATATCATCTACTAACACAACATTTTTACCTGTAACATCTCCAATAAGTTCCATGTGAGAAATAATATTAGCTTTAGCACGTTGCTTGTAACAAATTACTACATCACTTTCTAAAGCTTTAGAGTATGCATAGGCTCTCTTAGACCCCCCCATATCTGGTGATGCTATGGTTAGATTATCTAAGTTTAAGCTTTTTAAATATGGCAAAAAGATGGTTGAAGCGAACAAATGATCTACTGGTTTTTCAAAAAATCCTTGAATTTGATCAGCATGTAAATCCATGGTAATAATACGAGTAGCACCTGCTGCTTCCAGCATTTTAGCAACTAATTTTGCTGCAATAGGTACTCTTGGTTTATCTTTTCTATCTTGTCTAGCCCAACCAAAATAAGGCAAAACAGCTGTAATGTGTCTGGCAGATGCACGTTTAGCAGCATCTATCATTAACAACATTTCCATTAAGTTTTCTGGACCAGGATTTGTAGAACCAATTATAAAAATTCTTGTCCCACGGATAGATTCTTCGTAAGAAGGTTGAAACTCCCCATCGCTATAAGTTGAAGTAATTACATTACCCAATTCTGCACCAAAAGACTTTGCTATTTTTTCACCAAGAATTTTACTTTGTGTACATGCAAAAATTTTAGCTTCTGTGATTACAATTGGCATACTTAACTTATTGTTTTTGAGTGTGCAAGCACGATGTTATTTTTAACGAGGTGCAAATTTATACAATTATTTTAACCTGAAAAGTATATTGCCTAGTATTTTTATGAATAATCTAGAAAAAATATATATTTTTGCTATCCAAAATTAGCTCAAGTGGCGGAATTGGTAGACGCGCCGGATTCAAAATCCGGTTCTTCGGAGTGTGGGTTCGATTCCCACCTTGAGTACTTTTTATGTATCAAATGAATTCAAAAAACCTGTAAATATCTGATTTACAGGTTTTTGCATTTTATATGGTATCAAATGAAACCATTTGATATCATATAAAAAGGGGCTAATTCGGTGTCACTTGAAAATAAAAAAAATGGGTCACCAGATTAACATAATTTATAACGTAAATTATTGAACTGCAATGTGTTAAAAAATAAAATTTTTATATTTTTTTTTTTAAATTCAAACAAAATAATAATAAAAAAA